>JAYTZB010000513.1:0-3043 GCA_043742085.1 Polyangiaceae bacterium | reverse complement strand
ACGACGTTGCCGCGACGCCATGCGCCGTCCTGCGTGAGCAGCACCTTGGCGCCGCAATCGTTGATGCGCTCGCTGAGCGCGTCCGAGCTGAAGCCGCCGAAGATGACGGAGTGGGTGGCGCCGATGCGCGCGCACGCGAGCATGGCTACCGCGGTCTCGGGGACCATGCCCATGTAGATGGCGATGCGGTCGCCGGCCTTCACGCCCATGTCGAGCAGCGCCGCGGAGAGGCGGACCACCTCGCGATGGAGCTCGAAGTACGTGATGGTCCGGACGTCGCCAGGCTCGCCTTCGAAGACGATGGCGGCGCGCGTACGTGCGCTCGTGTGGAGGTGGCGATCGAGGCAGCTCTCCGTGATGTTGAGCGTCGCACCGACGAAGAACTTGGCTTCCGGGAGCTTCCACTCGGAGAAGGTCTTCCACGGCGTGCGGAAGACGAGGTCCTGCGTGTTCTCGCGCCAGAACGTCTCCGGATCGGAGAGCGAGAGTTCGTACATCGATCGATACGCGGCGTGCGATTGCACGAGCGCCTGAGCCGAGAATTCCTTCGACGGCGGGAAGCGGCCGACTTCCTTCTGGTGCGATTCGATGCTGTCGCTCATGGCGTCTCCTCTACCTTCTGTGAGCCCGGGCGCCAAGATGCGGCGGGCCCGAGGAGGCCGGCTTCCGCGAGGATCGAGCCGATCGCATCGCCGAACATGGGCGCCAGCTGCGGCGCCAGCGGCAGGAGGCCGACGACGAGATCGAGCGTGCGATCGACGAGCGCCCGCGTCTTGTGCTGCTTGGGCGACGCGTCGTGGATGAAGAACAGCATGACGCCCATGTGCAGGCTCCACAGGGCGAGCACGAGGACGCGGCGAGCGCCGGGATCGAGCGCGGCGATCTCCGGCGAGGGGGCGATGGCGCGATCGAAGAGGAGGATGCTGTCGTCGCGAACGGCGCGCGTGCGGTCGCCGAAGATCGATACGTCGGCGCTGGGGTCGGCGATGCTGCGGAAGAGGCCGGAGAGGAGCTTGCGATCGCGCGCGAGCACATCGAGCTTGGCGTGGAAGGCGGCACCGAGGCGCGCGCGGACGTCGTCGGTGCCCGCGAAGACGGCCTCGGTCTGCTCGATGCTCTTCGCGTTGGTGCGCTCGTAGTAGGCGAGGACGATCGCCTCCTTCGAGGGGAAGTAATAGTACGCGGCGGAGGGCGCGACCTTGGCGGCGGCGGCGACGTCGCGCATGGTCGTGCCGTCGAACCCATTCTTTCGAAAGAGCGAGAGCGCGGCCGCATGGATGCGGTCGCGCGTCTCTTCGCCCTTCGTGGCGGCCGGGACCGTGGCGGCCGAGGCACGCGTCGTGGCACGCGTCGCGCGGGTCATCGACCTAGCGATAGGCGCGTCGAGGAGCGTGGTCCAGCGCGCAGATGTCGCCGTCCTCGCAGCGCGGCTTCGCGAAGAAGCTCGCGATGCGTCGGCGCCGCGACGAGAGGGCCACGAAGAAGCGCTCCGCCAGCGGTGCGAACGCCGGCCCGCTGAGGCGATAGGACCACTCGCGGTAGTCGGCGAGCGCCCACATGGAGACGAGGAAGGCGGCGGGCCCCACCCAGACGTCGCCCTCGTCGCTGATCACGACGAGCTCCTCTCCGAGCCACGGCACGCTGCCGTAGCGTTCGCGTGCGTCGGGCGACTGGCACGAGAGGAGCTCGAGCGGAACGAGCGTGCGGCTGGCGGCGAGAAAGTCGCGGCATCGGATGCAGAGCGCACAGGTGCCGTCGTAGAGGACTGTGAGGCGTTCCATGGCGACTCCGCTCAGGGCGCGCCGACGGGGAACGCTGCATATGCGGACTGCTCGGCGGTCCAACCAGGGCGCATCTGTGGTGCGGGCAGGCGCATCTGCGGAGCGACGGGCGGGGGGAGCGTGGCGAGCTGGCTGCGGCGGCGGATGCGGAAGAACAGGTACATGTTGAAGAAGTGCATGGCGCCGAGCGAGATCAGCAGTGCGCCGAGCTTCCACGCGAGGACCTCGGCAGCCTCGACGGCGGTGTTGGCGCCGTAGGCCTTCATGATGAGCGCGGCGTACCCGAGGTTGAGCAGGTAGAAGCCGACGACGAGGAGGCGGTTCACGGCCTCGGCCATCTTCGGGGTGTCCTTGAAGACGTCCTCGAGGAAGACCGCGCCGCTCCGGAAGAGGACGCGCGCGAGGCCGATGGTGAGGCCGATGGCGATCACCGCGTAGGCGACGTAGACGGGGACGAGGAACGGGCTGGTGACGGGTGCCGAAGTCATTGGATCCATGACGGTTATCCCTCGAATGCGGCGTGGTTGCCGCGCGGGTTGTGGGGCTCTCAGGCGGCGGAGGCTCCGCTCCTGTTGCCGGTTGGACGGAGTAGAATTGAACATGTTCAACTTATATTTGAACGTGTTCAATTATTCGTCTCGGTAGCTAGGGCCGGGTCGCGGCCGGTCAAGTAGGCTGGGGCGATGGCAGACGTCATGGCGGAGCGGGCGGCACTGTGGGCGGCATTGCGTGCGGCGGCGTCGCCGCTGCGTGCCGTGGTGGAGCGCAAGATGTTCGGGTGCGAGGCGCTCTTCACGAACGGCGCGATCTTCGCGCTGGTCTGGAAGACCGCCCGCATCGGCGTGAAGCTCCCCGACGGCGCGCGCTTCGACGCGCTCGCGTCCGAGAAGGGCAGCGAGCCGTGGCGCGCGGGAGAGATGATCATGGCGCACTGGGTCCTCGTCCCGAAGCGGATGGAGACCGACACGCGAAAGCTGAGCGAGTGGGTGGGGGAGGCGCACGGGATGGCCGGCGCGAACGCGAAGGCGGGCGCCGGCGCGAACGCGAAGGCACCCGCGAAGGCGAAGGCACCCGCGAAGGCGAAGGCGAAGGCGCGCCCGAAGGCGAAGGCGCCCGCGTGAGTGATGGCGTCCGGGCGCGCGTACGCGGTGCTTGCACGAGCCGGTCCGTTTTCACTGTCCTGGCAGCGAGGTGATGGACCGCGACCACGCGCGGAAGTGCGGGCCGTGGGTGGCAAAGCATCCCCTGACCGCACGGGATCA
>JAYTZB010000512.1:0-6060 GCA_043742085.1 Polyangiaceae bacterium | reverse complement strand
TCGCGCAGCAACCGGTCGTCGGTACCGAGACCCCGCGTGGTCCGACGCACTGAACGCGGCGATGGACGGCGACTCGATCAGGCAGTGGCTCTCCGTCCTCGACTCGATCTCGTACTACGATCTGTTCCGCGTCCCGCGTGAGTCGACGCCGGACGCGCTCCGCGACGCCTTCCACGCCTTCGCGCAGGACTTCCACCCCGACGTCCACCACTGGCGGCACCCCAACGAGCAGGCCGCCATCGGTTACATCTTCAAGCGCGGCACCGAGGCGTATCGCGTGCTCTCGGATCCGATGCTGCGCGTGCGCTACGACGAGGCGCTGTCGAACGGCATCCTGAGGCCGGAGCAGCTCATCGTGGAGATCGACGGACCGCGATCGCAGTCGATGGCGCCCGGCGGAGGCGGCACCGGCGGAGGCGGCAACCGGCTCGTCGACAAGGTGCGAACGCCCGGTGCACGTCCGTTCGTGCTGCGCGTCGAGGAGCTCGCCAAGAAGGGCGACCCTCAACAGGCAAAGCTGCAGCTCGTGATGGCGATGCACATGGACCCGAAGAACCCCGCCCTCGAGGCGTACGGGAAAGAGCTCGACGAGGCGATCAAGGCCAAGGCCGCGGAAGCGAAGAAGACCTGGAAGAAGTGACGTCTTCGGGTGTTACCCGCTGGGCCATGGTAGTTTGGGCATCAACGTGACGACCCTCACGGCGACCACCAAGAGCGGCAAGACCAGCCAGAAGCGCTGGAGCGACGCGCTCTTCGTCCCCCTCCTCGCGCTCTCGACAGCGCTCCTCGTGGCCACGATCTACTGGACGTTCATCAAGGCGCCGATCGAGGCGCAGATGGGCATCGTGCAGAAGATCTTCTACTTCCACGTGCCGAGCGCGTACGCGATGTACATCGGCGCTACCGCTTGTTTCATCGGGTCGGTGATGTACCTGCTGAAGCCGACCGACGCGCGCGACGCGCTGGCGCGAGCGGGGGCCGAGGTGGCGATCATCTTCGGCGCGATCGTCCTCATCACGGGGCCGCTCTGGGCGGCGAAGGCGTGGGGCTACTTCTGGACCTGGGACCCGCGGCTCACCACCGCGATGCTGAGCTGGCTCGTGTACGTCGCGTACAGCGTGCTGCGCGGATTCTCCGGCGACGGACCCGGCGAACGGAAATTCGCCGCCGCGCTGGGAATCCTCGGCGCCGCGAACCTCCCCATCATCCACTACAGCGTGCAGAAGTGGGGCGGGCAGCACCCCATGGTCGTGACCGGCAAGGGCGGCGGGCTCCAGCACGTCGACATGAAGATCGCGTTCTGGCTCGGGATGATCGCCTTCACGTTCTTCGCGGCGACGCTCCTGTGGGCCCGCGTGCGGCTCGAGATGGTGCGCAGTCGTCTCGACCGCGCCGAAGAAGACGCCATCGACCTCGGGCTCGATGATCGGACGGAGACATGATGCTCGTACTCCAGCAGGCTCCCGCGACCGAGTTCACCGCCGTCGAGGGCGGCGAGCACTACAACGGCTCGACCCTGATGGTGGCCGCCTACGCCTCGATCTGGGTGCTGCTGATGGCCTGGATCTACCTGCTCTGGCGCAAGCAGGCGATGCTTTCGGCGCGGCTGGACGGTCTCGAGCAATCGATCGATCGGGCCGCTGCAGCGGTCGAGAAGAAGAAGGCGTCGAAGGCGCAGGCGTAGCGATGGGGCTCCCGACGTCCGAGCACATCATCTTCATTCCGGCGGTGCTGCTCGTGGGGATCGTGGTCGGGTGGGTGCTCGGGGGACGGGCGGCGCGGGAGAAGCTCGCGGAGAAGGCGAAGCGCGCCCGGGAGTGAGCGCGCGTGAGGTGGCGCCGTGGTGGCGCGCTCGCGGAAATAGCGTACACCTGTACTGTTTTAACAGTACAGGTGTACGGTTTTCATGAGCAGCGTAGCGACCGAGTCCCCTGCCCTCCGAAGTCACACGCCCAAGGGAGCGCGGGCGCGCAGCAAGATCGTGCGGGCCGCCGAGGGCCTGCTCGCGTCGACCGGCTTTCATGGGACCAGCATGCGCGACGTCGCCGAGGCGGCGGGGCTGCCGCTCGCGTCCGTGGCCTATCACTTCGCGAAGAAGGAGCAGCTCTACGCGGCGGTGCTCGCCGAGATCGCCGAGCACCTCGTCTCCGCGATGGCACGCGCGCTCGAGGACGAGGACCAGCCCTGGGCCACGCGCCTCGACACCATCGTCCGTAGCCTCGTCGCATGGACCGCGACCCATCCGGCGCGCGTGAAGCTGCTCCTCCGCGAGCTGCTCGACAACCCCGCCCGCGTCGCGCGCGCGTCGAGGCTCCCGCTGGCGCCCGTGCTCGTGCGGCTGTCGGGGTTCGTCTCCGCGGGGATGCGCGCAGGCGCATTCCGCACCGTCGTGCCCGAGACCAGCGTCATGCACCTGGTCGGCGCGGTGAGCTACTTCGTCGCGGCGCGGCCCACGGTTCGACGCATCGTCGGGCCGGCGCGCTACGGCCGCATGTCGTCGTCCTACGAGCGCGAGGCCATCAGCTTCGCGCGTCGCATGTTCCTCGCTCTCGAGCCCGAGGTTTACGTCCATGGAAGCGAAGACTCAGATCTCCCTGGTGAAGCGCGCTCTCGCACACGTCGAAGCCCGAACGACCGACGCGGATACGGAGCGCGGCCCGACCACTCTCCGCGCCGCGACGTACCTCGGTGAAGAGCGCCTCGCTCGCGAGCAAGAGCGCATCTTCCGCGCGCTGCCCCTGGCGGTCGCGCATTCGTCGATGCTCGCGGCTCCTGGCGACTTCGTCACCCACGACCCGAGCGGCGTTCCCCTCCTCGTGGTGCGCGGGGACGACGGCAAGGTGTCGGCCTTCCTCAACGTCTGCCGGCATCGCGGCACGCGCGTCGAGCAGCTGCCGTGCGGCAGCGGCAAGAAGGCATTCGTCTGCCCGTACCACTCGTGGTCCTACGCGCGCGACGGTCAGCTCCTCGGGATCCCGCACCAGGAAGGCTTCGCCGGCATCGACAAGGACCAGCGCGGCCTCGTGCGCGTGCCCGCCGGAGAGGCCGCGGGGCTCGTCTTCGTCCGTGCGGCACGCGCCGTGTCGGAGGCCGACGCTCAGCTCGACGCGCGCGCCTTCCTCGGGCCGCTTGCTGCCGACCTCGAGGGCTTCGGCTTGGCGGGCGCACACGTCTACGACGCGCGCAGCTACACGAAGGAGATGAACTGGAAGCTCGCCTTCGACATCTTCCTCGAGGCGTACCACCTGCGCACGGCGCACAAGGACTCGATCTATCCCATCTTCTTCGACAACATCGGGCTCGTCGATCGCATCGGTCCGCATCGGCGGACCGTGTTCCCGAAGCGCAGTATTCGTGAGCTCGCCGGCCAGCCCGAGGAGGCGATGGCGACGACGCTGCGCAAGCACGCGAACGTACTCTTCCACATCTTCCCGAACACGCTGGTCCTCGTGCAGCCTGATCACGCAGCGGTGTTCCACGCCTTCCCCGATGGGCCATCCCGCACGCGCTTCAGCTCGTACACCGCCGTCCCCGAGGCTCCGCTCACCCCGAAGGCGCGCGCCTACTGGGACGCCAACAACGCCATCCTCTACGGCGCGACCGACGAGGACTTCGCCCTCGGCGAATCGATCCAGCGCGGGCTCGCTTCAGGCGCGAACGACGAGATCGTCTTCGGCGCGTTCGAGCATGCGCTCGCGCATTTCCACGAGGAGATCGCGCGGCGCGTTCAGGGCGAGTCGCCAGGTGTGCTAGGTATTCGCTCATGATCGACTTCGAGCTCACCGAGGAGCAGAAAGCCCTCATCGATACCGCCCGCCGCTTCGCGAAGGAGCGCATCATTCCGGTCGCCGCGGAGTGCGATCGCGAGTCGAAGTTTCCGAAGGACGTCTTCAAGGCGGCCTGGGAGATCGGCCTCGTCAACCCCACGCTGCCTGCCGAGTACGGCGGCCCGGGGCTCAGCGATCTCGACTCGGCCATGATCACCGAGGAGCTCGCCTACGGCTGCAGCGGCATCCAGACGAGCATGACCGCGAACACGCTCGGTCTCACGCCCATCAAGCTCGCCGGCTCCGAGGAGCAGAAGAAGAAGTACTTCGGCTGGCTCACCAGCGAGCCGATCCAGGTGAGCTACGCGACCACCGAGCCCGGTGCCGGCAGCGATGTTGCCGGCCTCCAGACCCGCGCCGTGAAGCAGTCCGACGGCAGCTACGTGCTCACCGGTACGAAGGCGTGGATCACCAACGCGAACCTCTCGTCCTTCTTCGTCATCTTTGCCACCGAGAACCCGGAGCTCCGTCACAAGGGCATCGGCGCGTTCATCGTCCATCGCGACGCGAAGGGCCTCAGCGTCGGCAAGCACGAGGACAAGCTCGGCCAGCGCGCCAGCGACACGGCGCAGGTCATGCTCGACGGCGTCCACGTGCCGGCCGCGCAGGTGCTCGCGCCTCCCGGCCACGGCTTCAAGGTGGCGATGGAGACCTTCAACCAGACGCGCCCCGACATCGGCGCGATCGCCGTCGGTCTCATGCGCCGCTGCCTCGACGAGTCGGTCGCGTACGCGAAGGAGCGCAAGACGTTCGGCACCGCCATCGCCAACCATCAGCTCGTCCAGGCGATGCTCGCCGAGATGGCCATCCGCATCCACGCGACGCGGCTCCTCGTGCACAAGGCGGCCTGGGCGCTCGACAAGGGCATCCGCGATCCGCTCACGTCGAGCCTCGCCAAGGCCTACGGCGCCGACTCCGCGATGCAGTCGGCGATCGACGCCGTGCAGGTCTTCGGCGGCAACGGCTACGTGAAGGAGTACCCCGTCGAGAAGCTGATGCGCGACGCCAAGATCCTCCAGATCTACGAGGGCACCGCCCAGATCCAGCGCCTCGTCATCGCGAAGCAGCTCCTCGCGTAGCTCTCCGCGCGTGCGCCCTTCCGCCTTCGCGTCCGCCGCCTCGTCCGCGCTCGCGCTCGCGTCCGCGCTCTCCCTCACCGCCTGCCCGGCGCCCGGCCGCGACGTCGTCCCCGAGACGCACGACGTCCGCGGCGCCGTGCCCGACGCCGCCGGCGCACCGCGCGCCGACGCCTACGTCTACGTCGCGCGCCGGCCGCACGCGGCGGTCGGCCTCGTCGGTGCGCACTTCATGACCGACAGCGATGCGGCCCGCATCGTGGATCGTGTCGCGGACGATCTCGAGTCGTGCGCGCGACGGCTCGAACAGCGCAACGAGCTGGTCGAAGGCGCGGTGCAGCTGGTCGCCGTCACCGGCTCGCGCGGGACCGCCGAGATCACCGATGTCCGGTTCGCGCCGGGCGGGCCCGTCGCGGCCAACGCGCTCGAGTGCATCGTCGCGCCATTACGAGCGAATGCGTTCCCGGCGGCGACGAAGGCCGGGGTCCCGGCCGTTGCCATCGAGGCCACGTGGGGCATCGCGACGTCCGCCAATACGGACGCGGGGGCAGACGCAGGTAGGCCTCTGTAACGAAACATTCCAGGTCCACTGCACGATTCGTTTCGGCGTAAACACGCGGAACTCAAATGCAAATCATTATTGCAGGGCGTGTGGTCGGTGCTATGAACGCGTGGCCGCGCCTGGGCTAGCTTCGATCCACGGTCGAAGGCCGATCCAGAGCGACCGTTTCCAACTTGGAAACGCCGGGTACTCGAGGGAGATGTTGTCGCGGCGCTGGGGAGCGCACACAACACGGCCACCGTTTCGGAGGAGACGCCCATGCGCACCATTTCGAGCCTCGCAGCGACTGCCTTGTTCGCGCTGATCGCTGGCGCTGCAGCCTGCTCGGCGCAGGGCAGCTCGACGATCATCGGCAACGGTTCCCCCGGAACGAACGGCACGACGGACGGCAGCGACCCGACGATGTCGGCCGATCCGATGAACCCCGCGGCCGCGGCGGATCCCAGCATGACCGGCGATCCCACCAGCAAGGACACGCCGGCGCCGCCGCTCGTCACGGGTGTCGCGATCACGAGCATCGCGGTCTTCCAGGCCGTGAAGGTCCCCGTCGTCGCCGCCGGCAAGGTGGTCGCGCCCGCGAGCCGCAACGCGCCGG
>JAYTZB010000511.1:0-2542 GCA_043742085.1 Polyangiaceae bacterium | reverse complement strand
GAGTTGGAGATGTAGTCGCCGTCCTGCGTGCCGTTGATGGTGGAGGAAGGCGTCGTGTCGTAGACCATCTCGCGGAGGGCGAGGCCGACGTTCTTCTTGTCGCGATAGGCGAGGCGGTCCTTCTGGAAGTCCGCGCAGACGGCCTTGGCCGCGTCGGTCGTCGGGCTCTTGCAGACCTTGAGCATCCGGCGGAGGACGCGGTCGTTGTAGTTCGACTCGAGCCAGCTCGGACGCAGGCCGCCGAGGCCGCGGAAGTTGTACCACTCGTCGAGGTCCGCCTGGGCGCACGTGGAAGCGAAGGTCTTGTAGGCCTGCGCGTACGCGTCGTAGTTGCTGATCCCGCCGAAGCTGATGAAGGCCGGGTTGGTGACCTTGCCGGTCGCGATCTGGATCAGGTACTTCGTCTCGCAGACCGAGAAGGGGCGCACGCCGTTGGGGCTGCCGCCGTTCGCCTGCGTGTGACTGGAGAAGACGAAGTCCTCGGCGCGGATGAGCGCGTTGAACGCGTTGTCGTCCATGCCGTGGAAGGGCGTGAGGTGGCCGACGTGGTCGTCGGTCGTGACCTGGGGCGCGCTGAAGAAGACCATCGAGGCGAGCGACTCGACGCGCTTCTTGAGGAGATCCGGCTTC
The DNA here is from genome assembly GCA_043742085.1 of Polyangiaceae bacterium. Classification (GTDB taxonomy): domain Bacteria; phylum Myxococcota_A; class Polyangia; order Polyangiales; family Polyangiaceae; genus Labilithrix. The sequence goes on along the minus strand of JAYTZB010000511.1, from coordinate 1,912 downwards.
GCCTGGTATTCGAGCTGCACCGCGGCGAGGAACGCCTTCGCGACCGCGTCGGGGAACTTGGGATCGGTCGCCGGCGGCAGCGAGCTGTAGTTCGCGAGGTGCTGGACGTCGATCTCGCGCGCGATGCGCTTCAGGTTCGCGAGCGCCGCCTTCTCGAGCGCGGGGTCGAGCGAGGTGAGGTTGTCCTCGTCCGAGGTCCCGTCCGGCGACGAGGCCGGCGCAGCGCATGCGATGGCGAGGATCGGGGCGACCGAGCAGAGGAGGCGCTTGAAGGACATGGTGGTGACCACCTCTTCAGCACACCCCGTGCCCCCTTCCACCTACCTCCACCTCCATCGGCGCCGCGCAAAATCGCCGTAAATATCCGCAGTCGCCGACGGCCGTGGCGCCGCGGCGAGGGAGGGGTGAGGAGGATCGCCGATGATCCGGTGGGACAATGTATTCCCGGTCCGATCGACGGGTTGCGCAACGACTTGCGCAAGCGGCGGCGCAGCCGCGGACGCGGTCACTCTCCGAAGCGAAGCAGCTCGAGGAGCTCCGTGGAGGTGATCGCCTTCGCGCTCGCCTTGCCCTCCAGGACCGCCGACGCGAGCTCCTTCTTCGAGGCATGCATCGCGAGGACTGCCTCTTCGATCGTGCCGCGGCTGACCAGGCGATAGACGGTGACCGGCTCGGTCTGGCCCATGCGATGCGCACGCGACGTGGCCTGCTCCTCGGCGGCTGGGTTCCACCACGGGTCGGTGTGGATGACGTAGCTCGCGCTCGTGAGGTTCAGGCCCGTGCCGCCCGCGAGGAGCGAGACGCAGAACACGTCGTACTCGCCGCGCTGGAACGCATCGACGATCGCGCGACGCTTCGCGGTCGGCGTGTCGCCCGCGAGATACGCGACGCGCAGGCCGGCTGCTTCGAGCTCGGGCTTCAGCTTGCCGAGGAACTGCGTGAACTGGCTGAAGAGCAGCGCACGATTGCCCTCCTGCGCGAGCTCCACGCAGATCTCCACGGCGCGCGTGATCTTCGAGGAGCGCCCCTCGTACGTCGGGTCGACGAGACGCACGTCGCACGCGAGCTGCCGGAGCCGCGTGAGCGCCGCGAAGAGCGCGATCTTGAGCTGCGCGGTGGTCTCGTCCTTCTTGCGCTTCGCGAACTGCTGCTCGCAGGCGCGACGCAACGCGAGATAGCGCTTCTGCTCCGACGGATCGAGATCGATGTACTCGGTGATCTCCTCGCGCGGCGGGAGCTCCTCGAGCACCTTCGCGCGCGTGCGACGAAGGAGGAACGGCGCGAGCAATCGCCCGAGGACCGCCAGGCGCACGTCGTCGCGCTGCTGGCCCTCGATGGGCTTGCGGAACCGCTCGCGGAAGGCCGCCTCGCTGCCGAGCAGGCCCGGGAATGCGAGGTCGACGATGCTGTACAGCTCGCCGAGGTGGTTCTCGAGCGGCGTCCCGGTGAGCGTGATGGTGAAGTCGCGGGCCAGCGAGCGCACGGCGTCGGTGCGCTGCGCGGCGACGTTCTTCACGTACTGCGCCTCGTCGACGACGACGGTGGCGAAGCGATGCTCCTCGAAGGCCTTGCTGCGCCGCTGGAGCAAGCCGTACGAGACGACCAGCACGTCGGCGGGGCCGAGCGCCGCCAGATCGAGCTCGCGCTCGTCGTTGAACCAGCGCGTCTTCAGGCTCGGCATGAAGCGCGCGAGCTCGGCCATCCAGTTCGACGACACCGACGCGGGCGCGATGATCAGCTGCGGACCGAGCGCCGCGCGCGCCTTCAAGACGGCTGCAGTCTGCACGGTCTTTCCGAGGCCCATGTCGTCGGCGAGAATGCACCCCGGCGCCCACGTGGCGAGCCGCAGCATCCACTCGACGCCGTCGTGCTGGTAGGGCCGGAGCGTGCCGTGCTCGAGCGACGGGACGGC
>JAYTZB010000510.1:0-6018 GCA_043742085.1 Polyangiaceae bacterium | reverse complement strand
CGCCGCTCCTCGCGGGCAGAACGGTGCTGCACGTCGGCGACTCGATGGTCGGAGGAAATCTGGGGCTGACACGTGCGCTCGAGCAGCGCTTCGCCGCCGAAGGCGCGAAGTTCATCCACGACTACAAGGTCAGCGAGTCGATCATCAGCTACGACCACTCGCCGAAGCTCAAGGACCTGGTCGCGAAGCACAAGCCCGACATCGTCATCATCACCCTGGGCACGAACGACGTGTTCGTCCCCTACCCCGCGTCGATGGCCGGCAACGTCCGCAACATCGTCAAACGCGTCGGCACGACCGAGTGCTACTGGATGGGCCCGCCGACGTGGAAGCCCGATACCGGGATCGTCCAGGTGCTCAAGGACAACGTCGCGCCCTGCAAGTTCTTCGATTCGAGCAACTTGAAGCTCCAGCGCGCCGGCGACGGCATTCACCCGACCGACCGTGGCGGCGCCGACTGGGCGACGAGCTTCTGGACGTACTTCCGCGCGACGCCGAGCGCGTCCACCGCGGTCCGCGCGGACGCGGGGCTCACGCCCTGAGCGGGCGCGGCGAGCTCAGCGATCGCCGACGGTGATCTCACCGCCGCACGGGACGTCGATGGTCTGCGTCGCGCCCGCGCTTCCGAGCTTGATGGCGCGCGCGCCGCATTTCACGACCACCGACTCCGGGGTCTGACCCACCGTTCGTTCGTCGATGAAGATGCGGCGTCCGGGGGCGGCGCCTGTGGTTCGGACGCGACCCATGCCTGCGGGGACGTCTTCCGCCGGCGCGGACGCCGCCACGGATGCGGATGCGGATGCGGATGCGGATGCGGATGCGGGCGCCGACGCCGACGCCGAGACGGTCAGCGGATCGGGCTGCGCGAAGGGGCTGCGCGACGTGGAGGCGGAGGCGGGCGAGGCGACCGACGTGACGGCGTGCGACTTCTGCCACCGCACGTAGGCGACGACCCCCGCGACACCCGTGGCGATGGAGACGAGCAGGATACCGACCCCGGCGAGGATTGGCGCGCCACGCCGCTGTGGACGCGTGCTGTCGGTGGGGATGGGCGCATGCGCGCCCGACAGGCTCCCCGACATCGGGGCTCCGGGGTTCGTCGACGAGTGCGCGGGCGACATCGGTGGATGCGAGCCCGTCATCGTGTGCGCGACCTGCTGCGGCGGCAGTGGCGAAGACGTTGTTGCGGGCGACGGCCGGCTCGCGCTCGGGCTCATCGCGCCGAGCGGCAGCGTGGCCGGCGGCGACGACCCCGTGGTCGCGACTGCGGGCGGCGGCATCGACCCCAGCGCCTCCTGCGGTACGACGAACGCACGCATCTTCGCCGTCGAAGGCGACAGCATCGGCGGCGGAACGGGCGGCATCGGCGACGTCGACGCAACCATCAGATGCGGCGGCGGACGCTCGGTCGGCTTCTCGGCGTGCGCGATGTCGGACGCGCTCGGCAGGCTCGGCGTACGCGCGTCGACACGCTCGCTCATGGACAGCGTGCGATTCATCGCCGGAAACGAGGATGGAAGCGCGCGTTGCAGCCCGGTCCCCGCCTCCCCCGTGGCGACCACCAGCGTCGATGCCAGGCCCTGCGGGGGCGCTGCGTTCAGCGGTGGCGGCGCGGCCGGGAGCTGCCCGACCTCCCTCGTCATCGGATCGGCGAGCGCCTTCTTATCCTTCCGGGTCGGCGATTCGGAAAGGCCGACGGGCGGATCCGTCTTCGGAAAGACGTTGGGCGGCACGTTGCTGGGCAGGCTGTCGCGCAGGATATCGTCGATGGCATCGTGGAGCGGCCTGCCTGGCGCGACGCCAGCGAGCGGCGTCCCGAGACGTAGCCTCTCGCTCGCGCGCCCTGTCGCCTTCACGAGCTCCGGCGGCTCGACGAGGTTGTCGAACAGCGGCAACGCTGCGGGCCCTGCCCGGCTGCTGGGGTTCGCGAACGGATACGGATCCGACGGCTCGAGCACCGATGCGAGCCCCGGCACGGAAGACGGCGTCGCCTCGGTGAGCGGCGCATCGTCGCTCGCGTCGCGCACGGCGGAAGCGTCTCCGGGGGCGGCTTGGTTGCGTGCATTCTGCACGAGATCGGCCGGTGTCATCGTGGCCGGGAGCTCCCCGTCTCCGACCACGCGCGGGCGCGGCGCCGCCACGCCCGGGGCCCGGGGTGTGAGCACGCTCGGCGGTCGTGGACCGCCGTACGCAGCCGTGGTCCGTCCGACGCTGCCGACCGCCGGCCGTGGCGCCGGCGTCATCTTCGGCAGCATGCCGGGCTTGGAGGGCTGCATCGGGCGCGGGAAGACCTTGCCGGTGGTGCGATCGTCGGCAGGGATCTCCGCGGGTGGCCGGGTCGTCGGCGAAGGCTTCGGCTCGTGCCGCACCGCTGCGAGGGTCCTGGCGAGCCGCTCGCGTCCCTCGTCCGAAGACACCGCCGCGCGCAGGACGGACACCATTTCCTCTGCGGTGATGCTGCGCTTCTCGGCGCGCGCCTCGAGCGCGCGCTTGATGGCCTCGCGGACTCCCTTGTCGACGTCGGGACGGACGAGGTCGATCGAGGCGATGCGAGGCTCCGCGAGCTGGCGCAGCACCTCGATCTCCGGGAGCGCACCGCGGATGAACGCGCGGCGCCTGGTGAGGAGCTCCCAGAGGATGATCGCGCCGGCGTAGACGTCGGCACGCGGCGTCACGGTCTCGCCCTTCACCTGCTCGGGCGCCATGTAGCCGTACGTGCCCTTGATCAGGCCCGCGCTGCTCTGGTGATTCGCGCCTGTGACCTTCGCGATGCCGAAGTCGGCGAGCTTCACGTGACCGTCCCAGGGAACGAGCACGTTCGACGGATTCACGTCGCGATGGATGACGGGCGCGGGCTCACCGCTGTCGTCGTTCGCGGCGTGGGCGGCGGCCAGCGCCTCGAAGATGGAGGTCGCGACGAAGATGGACGTGGCGTCGTCGAACGACTGCCCGACCGCCTTGAGCATCCCGCGGAGGCGACTGAGCGGCGGCCCGTCGATGTACTCGAGGACCATGACGAGCTGATCGTCGTTCGCGAAGAAGTCGTAGAGCCGGACGATCGACGGATGCGAGAGCCGCGCATACGCCGCCGCCTCGCGCGCGAACATGCCCTTGAACTCTTCGTCGTGCTTGTACTGCGAGAGCAGCAGCTTGAGCACGACCGAGCGCTCGAAGCCGTGTGGTCCCTCCGCCTTCGCGAGCAGGACGTCGCTCGTTCCGCCGGTCGCAAGCCTGCGAACGACTCGATAGCCGCCGATTCGCTCTCCCGTGCCTTCCGTCTTCTCCACGGACAGGTCCGGAGAGTACCGGACGGGATAGGCGCGCCGCTACTCCGACTTCTGGCTACCGAGATCCTTCTCGACGTCGTCGAGGAGCTCGTTGGCGCGGCCTTCGTCGATTCCGAGGCCCTCGGCGAGCTCGTTCAGCGTCTCGTTCTCTTCGTCGGCGATGGCGTTGTCGGCGAAGGCAATCGCGGCGGCGAGGACGAAGGCCACCTCGGCACGTGCTTTGTCCTCGTGGAGCGAGGCGACGACCTCCTTCAAGCGGACCTCACGCCCCTCGTCGACGACGCGCTTGCCGGCGGCATCGAGCATCGACTCGATGTGCGCGCTGCGGATGGTGTCGCCCGAGAGGTTGCGGAGCGCGCCCTTGAGCACCTCGCGCTCCTCGTTGCCGATCTTTCCGTCGGCGGTCATCATCAGGTACATCGCTTCGCAGAGCGGTCCGTACTCGGCGACGATGGTGAGCATCTCCACCGTCTCCGGGTTGGCGTCGGGCGGCGACGCCACGATGGACGGGCGCTGCCCGCGGGCCTGGAGCTGATCGCGGAGACGGGCGAGGGTGGAGTTCGAGAGCCAGATCATGGGGCAGCGAGGGTACGCGACCCCGGGCCGAGGTCAACGGCCATGCCTCGTCAGCGCGCGTCCGCGTCACGAGGCGCGCCGGCAGCGTCCCACACGAAGCGCGGAAACTGCTGGGGCATCGGGAGCCCCGGGAACGGCACGCGCGCATCGCCTCCCGTGCTCGCGTCGATGCTCGCGTCGATGCTGGCGTCGGCGCCCGGCTCCAGGTTCGAGTCCGTCGTGGCGTTCGTCCGAGGCTCCGGCGCCCTCGCGCACGCGACGACGGAGAGCGGCGCTGCGAACGCGGCGACGACGACGACGATGATGCGGCGCTTCACTGCGCCTTCGCGAACGCGACGTGCGTGAAGCCGTCGGCGTTCTCGCCGTACGACAGGAACAGGAAGCCGCCACGGAGCACGCTCCCGAAGTAATCCCCGAGCCATTTCTGGCTCATGCGATCGGCGGTGAACGTGAGGTCCGCGGTCACCGCCTTGCTCGCGCTCCAGGTCTTGCCGGCGTTCGTGGACCGGACCGTGCGGATGTTGCCGATCGTGCCTTCCGCGTCACCGGCGTAATACGAGAGGGCGAGCTCACCGGTGGCATCGTCGAGCGCGAGCGAGCCGAGCTCCTGCTGCTTGGTCTTCGTGTCGCTCGCTCGCACGTCGGTGATGGTCGTGCCGTTGGTGGTGTGGATCACGTGGTACTCGTCGACCGGCGCGTCAGCGCTCGTCGGCTGCGCCGTCCACTGACCGTAGGCGAGCCACAGGTCGCTGCCCTTGGCCACGCACGTCGCGGGGGTGATGGAGGAGTTGACCCCGAAGGTCTGCGTGTTTGCGGCGGGCCAGGTGACGCCGTCGTCGTCGCTCCAGTGGAGGCGCTGCAAGAGGTTGCCTTCCACCGAGAGGTGGCTCGCCCAGATGCGCGTGCCCGTCTTCGGCGCACACGGGACGATGAAGTTCGCCTGATCGCCGGCGGCGGAGGTGAAGATCGTGCTCTTCGTCCAGGTCGCGCCCCCGTCCGTGCTCCGGTGCGCGTTCAGCACCGCGGATTGACCGGCCATCTGCATGCACGTGACGAGGATGGTGCCGGCGGGCGTGACGGTGATCCAGGGCTTGTCGCCGCTCGCGAACGTGTCCACCGAGACGGGCTTCGCGAAGACGCTGGCTCCGGCGGCGGCCTTCGACACGTAGAGGACGAAGTTCGACGCGTTGCCCATGTTGTCGCGCTGGAACGCGATCCAGGTGACGTAGAAATTCCCCGACGTGTCGGAGGCGATGACCGGATCCGACGACTCGCGACCGGTGGCGTCGCCGACCAGCTTCGGCTTGGTCCACGTGGTGCCGCCGTCGTGCGAGAAGACGTAACCGATGTCGCTGCCGCCGCCGCCGCCGATGTTGATCCAGACCGACGCGAGCGTTCCGTCGGGCGCGGCGGCGAGATGCGTCTCGGCCTGGATCCCGCTCTGCGTGCCGGCGGAGATGACCGTGTGCTCGCCGGCCGGTGTCGGGCAGACGCACGCACCGGCCTTGCCGGTCGCATCGCAGAGCGATTTGCCGGTGACGCCGGCGGTGGCGCATGCGCAGTCCGTGCTCGCGCCCGGCGTGCAGAGCGTCGTCGCCCCGCCCTCGGTGACGCCCGCCTCGTCGAGCTCGCCCCCGTCCGGCGTACCCGCGACGTGGACGATCGTCGAGCCGCACGCGGCGGAAGAAAACGCGGCGGCGACACCGGCGCCGAGGAACAGGGCAAGCAGACGGCTCTTCATCGGGCGACATCCTGACGCGACTCCGCGCCAGTGTCACGGTGTCACACGAAACGGAATGCTTCGTGTCGCACCTCGTCGCCGACGGGCCAGGTAAGCTGGCCGCGTTGGACAACGTCACGCATGCCATCGCCGGAGCCCTGACCGCCGAGCTGCTCATCCACGTTCGCCGCCGTTTCAGCGGCGATGGAGCGCGCACGGAGCCCGCGTTCGAGCGCGCTGCGTGGGCGGTATCGATGCTCGCGCAGAACCTGCCCGACGCCGATTCCCTCTACACAGGTGTGACGGGCGGGGTCCTCGGCTACCTCCTTCATCATCGAGGGCACACCCACACCATCGCCCTGGCACCGATCGTGGCGCTCGTCGCGTACGGGCTCGTCGCGGGCTGGGCGCGGCTCGGCCGACATCCGCTGACCA
>JAYTZB010000509.1:0-13014 GCA_043742085.1 Polyangiaceae bacterium | reverse complement strand
GGAGGCGCCGCGCTTCCGCCGCAAGGTCCGGGCGGGCCCGCGCTCCGCTTCGTCGGCCGCTTCGACACGCGCGACGCCGCGGGGCCGCTCTGCGGATGGCCAGGCTGCCGGATCATCGCCAACTTCCGCGGGACCGCCGTGACTGCCCGGCTCCACGAACGCGTCGAGAGCTGGATGGAGGGCGGACCAAGCGAGTGGGACGTGATGATCGACGGTGTGCTCCAGCCGAAGCTCGTGCTCGCGCTGGGCGCACACGACTACGTGCTCGCGAGCGCGCTTCCCGACGGGCCGCACCGGGTCGAGCTGTACCGGCGCTCGGAGACGCAGACCGGCTACTCGCAGTTCCTCGGCTACGACTTCGGAGGCGGCACGCTGCTCCCGCCTCCGATGCCCGCGCCGCATCGCATCGAATTCGTCGGCGACTCGCAGCCGGCGGGCTTCGGCATCGAGGGCGTCGGTCCCGACTGTCCCGGGCCGGACTGGGCGGCGCAATACCAGAACTTCCACCGCTCGCTGAGCGCGCGCCTCGGCGAGATCCTCGATGCCGATCTCCACGGCACGATCTATTCGGGCAAGGGCTTCGTGCGGAACATCTCGCGGCCCGACACCGACACGATGCCGATCATCTACTCGCGCGCGAATCCCGTCGACCCCACGAGCGTCTGGGATTTCACGCGCTTCGTGCCGGACGTCATCGTGGTGATGATGGGCGGCAACGACTTCGCGATCGGACAGCCCGTCGACGACGGCCCAGCACCGCTCGCGGAAGTCATCGCGGCGGTGCGCGGAATGGTGGTGTCCTTCCGTGCGAGCTCTCCACAGGCGCACGTCTTTCTCGCGCTCTCTCCGTCGGTGAGCGACGCAGCGCCGCCCACGACCATGAGCCGCACGAACCTGAAGAACGCCTTCGACGGGATCGCGAGCGAGCGCGCGGCAGCGGGCGATGCGCGTGTCTACAGCGTCGCTCCTCCGGTCGCCGCGGACAGCGAGCTCACCGGCTGCGACGGCCACGGCAGCCCCGCGTATCACCAGCGCGTCGCGCAGCAGCTCGCGGTCATGGTGAAGTCCCACACCGGTTGGTGACAGGCGCAAGCGCAGCCTGGCACTTGCGATGCACCGCCTCGATGGATGGCCACCCGGATGACGACGGTGCTCTACGGGGACGAACCTGAGACGGACGTCGCCCCAGGAAATCGGGTCGACGGTCAGAGCACGACCAGTCAGGGCGGGCCGGCGCCTCCGCCCATGAGGCCGATCTACCCGACGCCGACGCCATGGGTGCAGCGCGTGCAGCGCGTGCGAGCGGCAGACACGCCCCGCGGTGTGCGGATGGCGCTCGGTGTCGCTGCGGCGTCGCTCGTCGCGGCCTGCGTCGCATACCTCGCTTCCGCGCGCCGCGCGCTCGCGTGAGCGCGGCGTAGGCCGCCCCACCGCGAGGCAGTGCGCCTCGCAGTTTCGGGGCCGTACTGCAAGCTAGCGAGCCGCGCGCATGGTGCGGCTGGGCGTCTTGGTCGCGGTCGCGCCGTTTGCCTTGAGGCCGTTACCGCTGGGGCCGCGCAGATCCTGCGAGGCGCCCGTGACGAGCGCGTCGAGGCCGGCTTCGACGGCCTTCTCGAACATCATTTCCATGCGCTCCCCGAGCTTCTCGAGCTCCTCGGCGGCGACGCCCTTCTTCACCTTGGGGAACATCTCCTCCTCTTCTTCCTTCACGTGGTGCTCGATGAGCTCCTTGAGGACCGTGAAGCGCGCCTTGACCTGCTCGTCGCCGCGGGCCGTGAGCGCACGCGCGAGCGCAAAGCGCGCGACCGTGTGCTCCTCGAAGGATTCACCGACCATGTCCTTCATGAGCTCGCGAATTCGCGGGTAGAAGACGTGCTCCTCGATCACCATGTGAGCGACGAGCTCGTCAGCCGCTTTCTTCGACTCCTTCGAGTCGAGCTTCCCCTCGGAGGCCTTGTCGAGGGCGGCCTTCGTCTTCTTGTGCTGCTGCTTGAGTAGGTCGATTGCGTTCATGGGCCGCCTACGAGCAAACATCGTTCCTGCGACCGAGCGCGCCGCGAGCCGGCACGTGGACTGCACGCGAGAGCGCATGGTCCGCATCCGCGCAGTGCTCTTCGACATCGACGGAACCCTGCTCGACAGCAACGATGCACACGCGCATGCGTGGCTCGATGCGCTGCGCGGACATGGGAAGGATGTGCCTTTCGATCTCGTGCGATCGAAGATCGGCAAAGGCGGCGACAAGCTCCTCATGGAGGTCGCGGGCATCGACCACGAGTCGCCGGAGGGCAAGCTTCTCAGCACGCGCCGCACCGCCGTCTTCAAGGCGCACTACCTGCCGGACCTCGGGCCGACACCCGGCGGTCGTGCGCTCATCGAGCGCCTGCGTACGCGCGGTCTGGCCCGGGCCATCGTCACGTCGGCAGGCGGCGACGAGCTCGCGGATCTCATGCGCCAGGCGGCCGTGGTGGGCATGTTCGACGCCCTCATCACCTCCGACGACGCGGAGAACAGCAAGCCCGATCCCGATCTCGTGAAGGCTGCGCTCGACAAGCTGGGCGTCGGACCGCGCGAGGCGGTGATGATCGGTGACACGCCGTACGACATCGCGGCGGCTGCGCGGGCGGGGGTGTCGACGATCGCGTTCCGCAGCGGCGGGTGGAAGGATCGCGATCTCGAAGGTGCGATCGCCATCTACGATCACCCCGCCGATCTGCTCGCGCGACTCGATCAGTCGCCGCTCGCGCTGGGCGTCGAAGACGCGATGCCGTCGTCTCCGAGCAGTCGGCGACCGGGCGGGCGTCGTCCCGCGATGCCGCTCTGACGCGCTACTTGGCGGACGTGCCGAAGCCGCCGCCGCGACGCGAGCCGTCCGAGCGACGGGCTTCCTTCGGCGCGCTCTCGTCGGGGCTCGTCGCGTCGACGTCCACATCCGAGGCGGCTTCGTCGACCGCGAGGTGAGACTTGCCGACCCTGGGCGCGGGGCCCGAGATCTCGGCCGACATCAGGCTGGTCGTTCCGGCGACGTTCGAGAGGCTCGCCGTGCGCGGGGCTTGCGACGCGGTCGCGCTGCAGCCGCAGAAGAGCAGAGCCGCGAGGCTCATCGCTGCGAGAGCGTTACCGGACGTCGAACGGACCAGCTTCATGGCGAACCCTCCTAGCACCGCGGCCCGCCGGTGCAACGTGCGTTCCCGGGCGGTGCGCGGACGTTTGTACGCGATCGCCCGGGGATCCTTCCCTCCCACACCCGGCGCAGGAGCGAAAAACCGCCCCGCGGGATCGTCCTGACCTCGCCATTTGCCTGGGATCCGCGGACTCAGGGCGCTCGACGGCGGTTCCGGGACGGCACGAGGTTCGCTTCGCTTTCCGTCGTACGGACGCGTCCCTCGTGCGTCTCAACCTCGTCCATTCCGGGAGAGAGCCATGTCGAAGCCGAGCACCGAGTCACCCATCGACGATCTGACCTTCGACGTGCTCACCGTCCTCCGCAACAAGGCGAAGGCGCTCGCGGCCTACGACCAGTACCTCGCCGACGCCGACGCCGAGCATGACGACGAGCTCCACGATCTCTTCACGCAGATGCGGAAGCAGGACGAGGAGGACGTGCAGGTGCTCAAGGAAGTGCTCGCGCGCCGGCTCGAAGAGGACCTCGGGTACGACGACACGAGCGACGCCGAGACCGACGATGACGACGACGAGGACTACGACGCCGAGGACGAGGTCGAGGTCGAAGCGCCCTCGAGCACCGACACCGCAACGCGCAGCGAGTCGAGCCAGCGCCATCGCTGAAGCGCGAGCGCCGCATCCGGTGCTAGCGTCTGCGCGTGGTCTGTCAGGAGGTCCCGTGCTCGGTGAACCGGAGCTGCTCGAGCACCGGCATGGCCTGCGAGCCGAGCGATCGCGCATGCACCGAGCTCGCGCGCTCGAAGGATCTCGAGGTGCGCTGCGAGCAGACGTGCGACGGCGGCCAGCAGCTCGTGTACTGCCCGCCCGATACCGGACGCGCCGACTCGGGGGTGGTGTGGATCCTCCTCGCCGTCGCGCTGCTGCTCGCCGTCGGAGGCAGCGCGCTCTTCTGGCTCGTGCTCAGGAAGAAGGACGCTTGACCGCTGCGGCGCTGCTCTTGTCGGCGCGGGTGATGCGATCGTTCTTGCTGGGCGGCGGCGCCTCGAGCTTCACGCCGATCATCAGCGTCTTCGCGATGGCGTCGGCGCGATAACCCAGCTCGACGGCGAGGTTCGAGACCTCCTCGACCTCTCGTTCGGCGAGGGCGACGCTGGCGCGTCCGAGGACCACCTCACGCTCGGCGACGAGGTGTGCGAGCTCCTCGAACGCCTCCTTCGCGAGCCAGACCGCTCCGTTTGCCTCGTGGATCCCGAGGAACGTGCGCGCGCGTTCATCGCAGAAAGCGCCTGCGAGCGCCTCGCGGAGGGGTCCCGCCGGGAGCGAAGCGCCGAGGAGCACGAGCGCCGTCCGCCGCTGCGCCGCCCATGCGTCGCCGCTCTCGGAGAACGCCGCGAGCACCGGCAACGCCAGCTCCCACCGCGCGATGATCTCCGACCGCGCGAGCGTCGGCTCCGCCTCCGCCACCAGATCGATCACCGCCTCGAGCTGCGCCCAGGCCAACAACAACCCCCAGTCCGCTTCCGTCTCCGTCTCCGTCTCCGTGCCCGATCTCGCCGTCGCCTCTTCGTTCGCCTTCGCGTCCGTGTCGGCGTTCCCCCGCAAGTGAATCCCCGCCTTGTCCTCCGCGGGCGTGTGCATCCGCGTGAGGATCTGCGCGTACCGCTCGCGCAGCGTCGCCAGGACCTCCTCGGGATCGATCGCCTTGCCATCGGTCTTCGCCAGGCTGGCGATGCCACGCTCGCGCATGTACGCGAGCCCCTCGGCGATGTAGCGGATGCGCTGCTCGAGCGCGACGATCGCCTCCTTCGTCGGAGCTGCCTTCGTCGGGTCCCAGCCGGTCGCGAGATACGCGAGGTGACCTGCGCCGAGCGCCTGCCGCAACGGCTCGTGCACGGGCCTGTACTTCAGCTCGAGGAGCGCGCGATCGATCGACGGCACGCCGCGCCCGGCGAGCGCCGCCGCGAGCTCGGCGTAGGGCTTGGTCGCGGTGGCGTTCACGCCGCGGAACTCGTGGAGCACGTGGTACTTGAACGCGCCCAGCTCCCAGAAGAAGCCGCCGTCGATCTCGCGCATCGGGCGCAGGTACTCGAGGCTCTTCGACGCATCGCGGAAGATCATCCAGTCGCCCTGGCCGACGTCGATGCCGAGCGCCTCTGCGACGTTGGGCGCCGTGGTGCTGCCGTCCTCGCGCCGCGTGGGGATCGCCCGGAAAATACGGCCGCGCGTGTCCTTGAACCTGTTGTTGTAGAGCACGAGCGCGCGCTCGCTCCCCATGCCGTTCGAGTACGCGTACACGTCCTCGTCGACGCCGCCGCTCTCGGCCATGAAGTCGTAGAGCGCGAACTGTTCGACGCCGCTGAAGAGGTAGCGCTTCTTCATGATCGGGAAGATCTCGCGCTCGTGCCGCTCGACGAGCGCGCGGCTGCCCGGCTCGTCCCACTTCGCGCGGCGGTACTCCATGCCGTACTTCTCGTGCAAGCCTTCGACCTGACCATGGCCGAACATCGGGAGGCCAGGCATCGTGCACATGAGCGTGCAGACGCCGAAGTACTTGTCGTCGTTCCCGAACTGGGCGACCGCGGTCTCCTCGTCCGGGTTGTTCATGAAGTTGACGAAGCGCTTCAGGATCTCCGGCTCGAAGTCGAGGACGTTCTTGATCGTCTGGCGATACTTCTCGTTCTCCTCGCGCTTCAGCATGTTCATGAACGCCGAGTTGTAGACACGGTGCATGCCGAGCGACCGGACGAAGTAGCCCTCCATCATCCAGAACGCCTCGGCGAGGAGCAGCGTGTCGGGCGCTCGCGCCTTCACCGTGTCCACGACCTCGCGCCAGAACTCGAGGGGGAAGACGCGATCGAACTCGTCCTGCGTCATCGCGTAGTCGGAGCGCGAGGGAATGGCGCCGCCGCTGCCGGGGAGCGGGAACCAGAGCCGGGAGAAGTGGCGCTTGGCGAGCGTCATCGCCGCGTCGAAGCGGATGATCGGGAACATGCGCGCGACGTGGAGGATGGTCTCGATGACCGCGTGACGGACCTCCGCCTTCGTGTAATCGAGCTGCGCGGTGTCGTTCCACGGCATGCTGGTGCCGTCGTTGCCGTGATAGATGAAGCGGTCCTGACCGGTCTCGCGGTCGTGGCGGCGGAACACGACAGCGGCGTCGGTCTTGTTCCAGTAGCCCTCCTCGATGAAGACGCCGACATGCGGATCCTCCGAGAGATCAGGCCCGCCGAACTTGTAGCCGGGGAAGGGCGGCTGCGCGGTCTGGATGAACCAGTCCGGGTGATTCATCACCCACTCGGCGTCGATGCCGACATGATTGGGCACCATATCGGCGGCGAGGCGCAGGCCACGCTGCCACGCGCGCTGCTTGAGGTTCTCGTAGGCGGCGTGCCCGCCGAGCTCCCAGGCGATGTCGTACTTCATCAGCGAGTACGCCGACGCGACGGCGTCCTGGTCGCCGCGCATCTGCTTCACCTTCTTCGACGCCTTGCTGCGCTCGAAGAGGCCGATGAGCCAGAGCCCCGTGAAGCCGCGTGACGCGAGGAGATCGAGCTCCTCGTCGGGGATCTGATCGAGGCGCTCGATGGTTCGGCGATACTTCTTCGAGAGCTGATCGAGCCACACGAACGCGGTCTTCGCGATGAGCACGACGCGCGGCATCCAGTCGAGGTCCGCGCTGAACCGCTTCGGCTCTTCTTCGGGCGTGCGCGCGTCGAACCGCATCACGTCCATGAGCGGCGCGCCGGGGCCGGGGCCGGCGTCCTTGTTGTAGAAGTACTTGCCCTCCTCGTGGATGAAGTCCTTCGCCCAGAGGAGGCGGCGCCAGATCCCGAGCTCCTCGAGGCCGAGCGAGCCCGCCCACGTGCCCTGGATGTATTCGAGCTGCTCCAGGATCGAGCCGGGCTTCGCGCGGCTCGGCGCGAGCAGCAGATCGAGGAGCGTCTCGCCGCGCGGGCCGAACGGAACGTCGTCCTCGAAGAAGCGCTGCGTCTCGCTGACGAACGCCTGGTACGTCTCGCCGAGACCCGCGTCGGTGACGATGGTGCGGACCGGCTCGTACGCGGGGTTCTGGTTGGTGAGCCACAGGAGGATGACCTCCTCGGTGAAGTCGTCCTCCGCCGCCTTGCCCTCGCGCGCCAGGAGCCTCTCCGGCGTTTCGGCGGCTTCGCTCTCGCGGCCCTCGCCCTGCATTTGCTTGTAGATTGCAGGTGTCGGGAACGCATTCAGGAACGTACGCAGCGTCTCGTCCACGCCGTCGGGTCCGATGCGCTCGGCCACCTGCGCTCGGAGCTTGTCGAAGCCCGCCGCGTTCTTCTTCCGGTACTGCCCGATGACGGCGTGGAAGATCTCGTGCACCAGCGACATGGCTGCGACCTCGGCGGGGCGCAGGCTGGATGCGCCGCTGCGCTCGTCGCGGACGTTCACCTTGTCGGCGAAGCGCCGCGCGTCGCCGGTGTCCTTGAAGGCGACGTCACCCCGAGCGGTGAAGAACACGTCGTCGAAGCGCGTGGGGAAGTACGCGTCGCGGGCCGTCTTCCGTGCGTGCATGGCGCACATCTAGCGCTGTCGCCGCCCGGCGCCCACGATGAAAGCACTCGAAAAGCTGCGGCATTTTTCGCGGTGACCCCCGCCGCCCACATGGCGCCCCACACCGCGATGGCCACACGCTCGCGCTGCGGCCCATTGCAGCGGTGAAAGGCGCTACTTGCGCAGGCGCAAGGTGGAGTAGACGCCCGTAAATGAGGAGGAATCGCTTTCGTTTTCAGCGGCGGTGGCGCGTATACTTTTGTTTGGCGCTCTCTGTCCGGATCGCGAATCCGGCTCGTCGAGCGTGAGGGAGATCATTCGCTCGTGTCCGTGTACGAGATGCCCAAGGTCGGCGACCTGATCGCCGGCAAGTACCGCCTCGAAAAGGTCGCGGGCGAAGGCGGCATGGGCATCGTCTATGCCGCCCAGCATCTCATCCTCCGGCAGCGCGTCGCGGTGAAGGTCCTCCTTCCGGACGCCGCGACGTCGGAGCTCGTCGTCGAGCGCTTCGCGCGCGAGGCGCAAGCCGCCGCTCGCATCCAGAGCGAGCACGTCGCACGCGTCATGGATGCCGGCTCGACCGACACCGGCGCGCCGTTCCTCGTCATGGAGTACCTCGAAGGCTGTGACCTCGAGGAGCTGCTGTCCGTCGAAGGACCGCTCCCGCTGAGCGACGTCGTCGACTACCTGATGCAGTCGCTCGAGGCGCTCGCGCACGCGCACGCCGTCGGCCTCGTGCATCGCGACATCAAGCCCGCGAACCTCTTCCTCGCGTGCCGGCCCGACGGCGGCAACGTCATCAAGATGCTCGACTTCGGCATCTCGAAGGCGATGGTCTCGCGCCCCGAAGAGAAGGTGCTCACCGGTCAGGCGGTGCTCGGCTCGCCCGTGTACATGTCGCCCGAGCAGCTCCGGAACGCGAAGGACATCGACGCGCGCGCCGACATCTGGTCGCTCGGCGTCGTCGCTTACGAGCTGCTCGCGGGAAAGCCGCCGTTCGACGGTGACGGCGTCGGCGAGATCTTCGCTGCGATCCTCGAGAAGGATCCGCAGCCGGTCCACACCGTCAACTGGCGACTGCCGCCGGAGATCTCCGAGGTCATCGCCAAGTGCCTCCAGCGAAAGCCCGAGGATCGCTGGAGCGATGCCGCTGCGCTCGCGCGGGCGCTGAAGCCCTTCGGCTCCGGCATCTGGAACAGCGTGGTGGAGCGCGCCGACCAGGTCCTCACGCGCGCGAAGCTCTTCAAGCGACCGGAGACGCCGTCCGAGGCCCGTCGCGTCGTCGACGCGCTCAACGCGGTGGCCGAGCGCGCGCGCACCACCGGCGGCGGCTCGTTCACCCAGAACGGCAGCGCGGTCGGTACCGGCACCGGCATCGAGCTGCTCCTCACGTCGAAGCCGGAGGCCGCGCCCGACGCGCCGCGCTCCGAGCCTCGCGACGCGCACGCTGGCGTCGCTCGCGACGGTCGCGACACGCGCGAGGACGGCGTGAAGACCCGCGCGCGCGGCTTCGTGTGGCGCCTGGGCGCTGCGAAGTGGGTGGCGGCCGGCGCCGCTGCCGTCATGGTGATCGGCGCCGTCGCTGCCGTCGCGTCGGCGCGCTCCGGTCGCGCCGCCAAGCATCCGCCGCTCAGCGCGGCAGTGACCGGTGTCGACCCGCACGCGGCGGTGCAGGGCTCGACGGCGAACGGCGCCGCGAGCACGCCCGGCGACGAATCGCGCTCGGACAACGTCGACCCCGCCGATCCCGCCGGCGGCGGCGACGAGGCGCCGATGGTGATGGACTTGCCGGACTCGCCCGGACACACTGGCGGCGCGCAGCATTCCAGGAATTCGAAGCCCGGAAAGCCGCAGCGCCCGAAGTTCCTGAATACTCGCGAATGACTTGATCACTCGACTCGGCACTCGTGCGTCAGCCCACGCCGTCATCGTCATCGCTGCGGGCCTCGCGGCGCTGACCGGCCTCGCGAACGACGCGACCGCGCAGGCGCCTCTGCCGGCGCCGACCGCTTCTCCGTCTCCGTCGTCGTCCTCGGGGATGTCGAACGAGATGCGCGCCGAGTATCTCTTCCGTCAGGGCGAGAAGAAGTTCGATTCGGGTCAGTACGCAGGCGCGTGCAACGACTTCAGCGAGAGCCTGCGCCTCGGTCCGAAGCTCGGGACGTTGCTCAACCTCGCGCTCTGTCACGAGACGGTGGGCAAGCCCGCGACGGCGTGGAGCGAGTATCACCACGGCGCAGCGTGGGCGGCGCAGAACGGTCAAAAGGACCGCCACGACTTCGCGCTCGCGCATGCGCTGGCGCTCGAGACCAAGCTGCCGCGCGTGCTCCTCCAGCTCCCGCGCGAGAGCGCCATCGGTGCGGTCGACGTCGACGGTGAGCCGCTGCCCGACTCGCGCTGGTACCTGCCGGTCTTCCTCGATCCCGGCGAGCACTCGGTGACGATCAGCGCGCCGGGCAAGCAGCGCACGGCCGTGAAGTTCCGCGTCACCAACTCGCCGACCGAGCAGCTCGTCAACGTGCCTGCGTTGAGCGACGACGTCGCCCTCGATCTGAGGCCTGCTCCTGCGCCGATCGCGCCGTCGGACCCCGATCGCACGCGGCGCACCGCGGGAATCGTGCTCCTCGCGGCCGGCGGCGCAGGCCTCGCGCTCGGTCTGACGTTCGGCGTGCTCGCCATCGCGAAGCGTGACGACATCGGCTCTCGCTGCGCCGACGTCCACTGCACTGCCGCGGGCGCGCAGACCTATCGCGACGCGCAATCGAACGCGACGGTGTCCACGGTCAGCACCGTGCTCGGCCTCGGCGCCGGCGCCGTGGGTGGCTGGCTCTTCTTCACGAGCCGACCGGCGGATCCCGGAACGCCCGCAGCGACTCCGCGCGCGAAGGTGGGCCTCGTGCCGCGCGCGGGCGGCGCGGAGCTCGGCGTGGGAGGCGTGTTTTGAAGCGCGGATTTCGCGCTGGCCTGGTGCTCGTCGCGGCCGCCGCTATCGCCGGTTGTTCGGCACTGATCGGCGTCTCGGGCGACCCCGTGGTGGTGATCGACGACGCGGGCGGCAACGCGCAAGCGGACGGCGCCGCGGACAGCGGGGCCGAGGCCGACGCCGCGCTCTCCCTGGATGCGGCCGATGCCGCCACGACGGACGCCGGCACCGACTAGGTCGCGTGCACGTCGCACGCGACGCATGCGCTCTTCGTAGGACGCTCGCTCGCTGCGCTATGCGGCCGGCGACGCAGACGCTCGAGGCTCGGAGGCGGCAGCGGACGGCGCGAATACGGACGCCGGCATCGTCGTGGGAACCTACTGCGAGCGCATCGCTCCGCCCCCGACCCTGTGTGCGGACTTCGACGAAGGCGACCCGAGCGCGGTGCTCGTCGACGGCAAGCTCGAGGCGTTCGCGGGCGCTGCGATGGGTACGGGCACGCGCGCTCTCGGCATGACCACGAGCAAGTCGGCTCCGGCATCGTTGCGCGTCGACATCCCGGCGACCGGTGGGACCCAGGGGCGGCAGATCTTGTCGCGCACGCTGTCGGCATCGATGACGCACGTGAAGATCGCGTTCGACCTCCACGTGGAAGCTGTCGCGCCGGCGCTTCTCCAGGTCATCACGTTGGGCGGCCTCGAGATGGGAGGCGCAGAGCCCTACAAGCTGAACCTCGCGCTCGAAGCAACCGACGCCGGGGCGTTGCCGCTCTACGTCACCGAGGTGTTTCACGCCGATGGCGGCAGCTATACGTTCAATCAGTTCCTGACCTCGGCGAGCGTGCCGCTGAAGACGTGGACCCGGCTCACGCTGGACGTCACCTTCCAGGCCAGCGGCGGCGGAACGATGGTCGTGGGCATCGGTGAGCCGCCGACGGTGGTGCTGTCGCGCCCGACGCGTCCCGATCTGCTCGGGCCACCGACGCTGACGCTCGATCTCTTCACCACCTCGCCGGGCATCACGGTGCACTACGACGACTACGTGGTCGTTGCGCAGCCCTAGCGGGCCTCTGGCGGCCCCAGGAACGGTTCTCGCGGAACTTTCCTGATTCGAGGGCTGTCCTCCGAAGCAGGCAAATGGCACGGAACGGGGCGCGGGGCGCGATCTACGAGGCGCCCACGTCGTCGGACTTTGCACTCTTCGCTGACAATGTTGCACCATGGCCCGACGTGGCTCTTCCGGACGACGTCGAAGCAAAGCTGATCGAGCGGCTGATCGCGCGTGACGAACGCGCGTTCAACGAGCTCGTCACGGCGTACGGACGTCGCGTCTCGGCGCTCGTTTTGCGCATGCTCGGCAACCGCGCGGAGGCCGAGGATCTGACGCAGGAGGTCTTCGTCCAGGTCTTCAAGGCGATCGGCACGTTCCGCGGCGAGTCGAAGCTGTCGACGTGGATCTATCGAATCGCCGTGAACCTCTGCAAGAACCGCTCGAAGTACCTGCGCGTTCGCCACGCCAACGAACAAGACGAGCTCGAGGCGGTCGCGGAGCGCATGCCGCTCGGCGACGGCAAGAACGCCAACGTCGCGCACATCGAGCGGCCCGACGAGGCGATGGCGGGCCGCCAGATCGAGAAGATCGTGCAGGACGCGATCCTGAAGATCGAGCCGGCCTTCCGCGAGTGCCTCATCCTGCGCGACGTCGAGGAGCTCAGCTACGAGGAGATCGAGCAGATCACCGGATTGGCGGCTGGTACAGTGAAGAGCAGGATCTTCAGGGCGCGGGCCCAGCTCAAGGAGATCGTCGAGCGTGAGCTCGGTGAGAAGATCGGATGAGCGAAGACGAGAAAGACCCGGTGGCCGCGAAGGTCGACGCCGAAGAGAGCGTGGAGGAGGTCGAGGTGCCTGCCCTCAGCGCCCTCCTCAAGCGATCGCTCGCCGGCCCCGCGGAGCCCGAAACGACCGGCGCACCCGAGGAGCTGAGCGCCCAGGACCGCGCGTTGCTCGTGGGTGTGCAGCGGAAGCTTCGCCAGCGCTCGAAGGGGAAGTTCTACGCCGACGGCTGGAGCACCACGCATTCGCGCGTCAACTACGCGCTCGTGGCAGGCGTCATGCTCGTGGTGATCGTCGCCGTCTACCTGGCGATGGGACCGATGGGTATCTCCCTCCACTAGCCCCCGGCGTCGTGCGGGTTGGCTTCGGGCCGTGCGACCGCTACAAACGCGGTCCCGTTCGATGAGCCGCCTGCCGAACTTCGTGCGTCCACGTGAGCGTCTGCGCGCCGCGCTGCACGCGATGTGGCCCGGCGTGAAGCTCGGTTGGATCCCGATCGCGCTCGTGGTCCTCGCGCACGTGCCGGGCCGACGCGTCTTCGCGGAGAACGAGGCGCTGCACGGTCGACCGGCGTGGCAGTTCTTCTGCGCGGGGCTCGCGGGCGAC
>JAYTZB010000508.1:0-5991 GCA_043742085.1 Polyangiaceae bacterium | reverse complement strand
TGGAGAGCGCCCGCGCGGCAGGCTCGAGGAGCACGAGCGCCTCGCTGATCGAACCGCTGCTCGCGCGCTCGGCGAGATGGCGCTCGAGCGAGCGCCCAGCAAGCCACTCGAAGATCGTGTACGGCACGCACGCACCGTCCTCGCTGCGCTCCGTGACGCCGGACGCGAGCAGTCGCTCGACGTCGTTCGAGCCCTGGCCGATCTTCGCCAGCTGCGCGGCCTCGACGGCGAACGCGTCGAGGGCGGCATCGAGCGCGGCGCGCGAGGCCAGGAGACTTGCCGGGATTGCCGGACAGCGCACCACCACCGTCGAGCCCGCAGTTGCATCGCGCCCACGAAAGACAGTGCCCCCCGCATGCGCAGCGCCGAGGACCGCCTCCACCCGGTAACGGCCGTCGAGGATCGTGCCGAGGATGTCGTCGCCGCGATCCGCCATCAGCTCGCCCTCGGCGCAGCATCGGCATCGCGCACGGGCAGCGGCGCGGACGACGCGACGAGGAGGCGGGCCGGCACCGCGAGCTTCGCGCCGTTGGCCTCGACCACGCGCAAGCACACGAGGAGCAGCTCCTGGCGAATCTTCGCGAACTCCGTGGCGTCGATGGTCTCGATGGGCGCCGCCACGTCGACGTCGAAGGACGACTCGCCGAGCCCCGAGAGCTGGACGAGCACGTCCTCCTTGAGGACCGAGGGATGCTCGCGGAGCTGCTTGCGAACCGCCGTCACCACGGCCTCGATCTGCGCGGGCATGGTCTCGCGGCTGAGCGCGAGCTTCGTCGCGAAGCGAATGCGATCGCGAGGACCGAGGGACTCGATGCGCATGTCCGCGAGCTTGCCGTTGGGAATGATGACGAGCGTGCGCTCGACGGTGCGGATGCGCGTCGAGCGCAGCCCGATGACCTCGACGGTGCCCTCGATGGTATCGACGCGGATGGTGTCGCCGACGCCGAACGGCTGATCGGCGAGGATCGAGATCGAGCCGAACAGGTTCTCCACGGTCTTCTGCGCGGCCAAAGCCAGCGCCACGCCGCCGATGCCGAGCCCGGCGATGACCGTGGTGACGGGGTAGCCGAGCTCGGACAGCGCCACCATCAACGCGAGCGCTGCCACCACCACCTTTCCGAGACGCACGCCGACGCCGGTGATGGAGCGGATGTTGCGCCGCGAGCTCGCCCACTTCGCCTCGGCGATCTCGTCGCCCGCGATGGTCACGGTCCGCACCAGGCCCCAGAAGAACGCGAGATAACCGAGCGCGCGAAGCGATCGCTGCACGAGATCCTCGGCGCGCAGCGTCAGCCCGAGGTACGGCAGCAGCAGCCAGAAGAGGACCAACGCCCAGCCCATGGTGGCCGGACGGCGAAGGCGCTGCAGCAGGCGCGGTCCCCACGGCCGCTTCGCGAGGACGCGTCGCGCGATGGCGCTGCACAGCGACATCAGCAGCCGACCCGCAGCCACGCAGAGCACCGCGAGCACCGGCAGCGCGATCCACTGCCAGTAATAGAGGCCCTTCGGACCCTGCGCGAGGAGGGGAGCGGGGAGGTGCTCGCGGATCCATCGGCCGTTCAGCGCGGCGTGCAATCCGTCGACCGCGACCAGCGTGCCCTGGGAGAAGACCCAGCGCGCCTCGTCCTCCGAGGAGTGCGAGTCATGGTGGACGATGCGGATCGAGACCGGATGGCCCTTGGCATCGGTGATCTTGCCGAGCTCCTCGGTGCCGGCGGGGAGGGCGTCGTCCTTCTTGCCGAGGCTCGTCGACGAGAGGTGCTCGGCATCGATCCACAGGCGCTCCTGGAGGACGTCGTAGAGCTTGTGCGCGAGGTCGGCCGATCGCTTCTCGGCGCCGCGTGGCACGTCGAGGTAGTGCGCCGCCTCCTCGTAGCGACCGCGATCGCAGAGCTCCAGGAAGATGCGCATGCTCGCGCGGGGCGAGTCTGCGGCCTCTTCTTCGGGCTGCGCGCTGCTCGCCACCGCGGTCGCGGCAAGCGCCACCGCACCGGTGCGCGCGGCCTGGGCGCGTACGGATGTCGCGGTTCCCACGAGGACGAGGAACGCGACGCAGATCCCAAGGAGCGCGCGTATCGGGCTCATTCGCGAGAACTCTAACCCAACGCTCCAGCGCAGGCGCTCGCATCGGTTTCGTTCTAGTCTCGGTCCGTGCGAGACGCGCAGGGAAGAGGCTGTTGAAGGCCCTTCGAACATGGCTGTGCGGCTCTCTTGCGATGGCCGGCGCGTTGCTCTCCGCGCCGGCGTACGCGAGTGATCCGCTGCCCGATCAGGCCCACGGCCTGGAGACTCCTCCGGGGACCACCACCGAGGACGTTGCGCTCTTCGTGCCGCGCGTCCTGGTGATGGCGCCGCGCCTCGCGCTCACGCTCGTGTTCTTTCCGCTGGAGCAGGGGCTGCGCGTCTTCAGCCGTCGCGTCCGGCCGACCAACGGCGCGACGCCGGATGTCGATGACGACGTCCGCACGGTCGCGGTGCTCCCGCATCTCTCGTACGTGTCGGGCTTCGGCCCCACGCTCGGTGTGGCGGGTCGCTACCAGAACCTCGGCGGAAACGACGAAGAGGCGGCGCTCACCGCCGGTGTCGGCGGCGTCTACGCGCAGTTCGCCGACGTCGCGTTCCATGCCGACCGCACCGCGGGAAGCCGACTCTGGCTCGAGAGCCGGACGCGCTACGAGATCAAGCCGCAGCAGATCTTCCAGGGCATCGGCGACGGCGCCGCGCCCGAGAGCCGCTTCCGCGAGGAGCGCCTGCTGGCGGTGGGTCGCGCTGGAGTCACGGTCGGAGAGAAGGGACGCCTCGTCCGCATCGGCGGCTCGCTCGTCTTCGAGCGGTCGTCGTTCGGACCGAAGGACGACGGCTACAGCAACGCGCCCTCCATCGAGGCGGCGTACGACACGCACGGCCTCGTGGGCTTCGACCGCGGCGTCCGCACCGTGGAGGCGCAAGCCAATCTCCAGGTCGACACGCGGGACGAGGTCGCGGCAACGTCACGCGGCATCAGCGCGGCGGCGTTCATCGGTGTCGTGCCGGTGCTCCAGAGCCACGGCTACGCGCACGTCGGCGCCGACGTGACGGGCACCATCGATCTCTACAAGGGGAACAGGGTGCTCGTGTTGCGAGGCGCATTCGAAGGCGTCCATGGGCCGCAGGGCGACGTGCCGTTCTCGCGCCTCGCGCGCCTCGGCGGCCCCGACAGTCTTCGCGGCTATCGCATCGATCGCTACCGCGATCGGGATTCGGCGCTGCTGTCGGCCGAGTATCGCTACCCCATTCACGACATCGTCGCCGGCGCGCTATTCGTGGATGCCGGTCACGTTGCGCCCGACCCCGCGAGCTTGACCGCGCTCGATCGCTGGCGCGCTGGCGCCGGTATCGGGCTGCGCATCCGGACCAAGGACGCCTTCCTGGCCTCGCTCGATCTCGCCTACGGCGACGGCGTGCAGCTCTTCTTCACCGTCTTTCCCTTCGAGTCGCGCGCTCAATGGAACAAGCCGTGAGGAACAAGCCATGAGGAACAAGCCGTGAGACGACTCGCATCGTTCGCCGCGCTCGCCGCGGTCGCAGCGCTCTCGACGGGCTGCGTGACCGCCCCGCGCTTCAAGGACCAGCCTGCCGTGTGGCGCGTCGACGACACGCGCGACATCCGCCCGGTCGAGAACCGAGAGTTCCTCGTCTACCAGTACGCGGCCGACATCGTGGCGCTCCGCCGGACCACGCGCGCGCTCGAGCTCCACGCGACCAGGCGCGCGCGCAACGTGAACGCGCTCGACGAGGTCCCGGACTCGTCGTGGTTCACGAACCGCATCGGCGTACGCACGGTCTCGATCGACGAGGCCGTACGCGGTCCCGACACCGGCGGACCGCCGCGCGCGCCGCTCGTCGTCACGCATGCCAAGGTCGGCGGCACCAACCCCGGGTTCGTCGCCAAGGACGCCACCGGCCGGAGCTTCGTCGTGAAGTTCGATCCCGTCGGCTCTCTCGAGCTGCAGACGGCCGCGAGCGTGATCGTGAACCGCTTCTTCTGGGCGATGGGCTTCAACGTGCCCTCCGACCACGTCTTCTCGTTCCGCCGCTCGGACCTCTCGATCAAGGCCGCGCACGGCAACGACAAGGACGGCCCCGGCATCACGGCGCAGGCCCTCGATGCGATGCTCGCGAAGGTGCCCCGCTCGCCCGACGGCTCGTACCGCGCGAGCTCCAGCGAATACCTCAAGGGAACTCCGCGCGGCGGCTTCGCCGCGGAGGGCGTCCGCGACGATGATCCGAACGATCGCGTTCCCCACGAGCACCGCCGCGAGCTCCGCGGGCTCCGCGTGTTCGCGGCCTGGCTCGATCACACCGACATGAAGGAGGATAACGGTCTCGACATCTACGTCCACGAGGACGGTCGGCACTTCCTGCGCCACTTCCTCATCGACTTCGGCGAGACGCTCGGCGGTCACGCCGCCGAGAAGGGCCGCATGACCGATGGCTTCGAGTACGCCTGGGACAACGAGAAGCAGCTCGAGGCGACGTTTGCGCTCGGCCTCTGGAAGCGTCCGTGGGAGGACCGCAAGCGGAGCCCCTGGCCGTCGATCGGACCCGTCACCACCACCGAGTTCGACCCGCGCACATGGCGCGAGGCGTATCCGTACTGGCCGTTCTTCGAGCGCGATGCCGCCGACGAGTACTGGGCGGCGAAGATCGTCATGCGCTTCGATCGCGCGATGGTCGAGGCGCTCGTGGCGACCGGTCGGCTCGGTGATCCTCGTGCTGCAGCCTACCTCGTGGACGCGATCATGGTCCGGCGCCAGAAGATCGGAATGGCCTACGTGGAAGCCGTCACACCCCTCGACGAATTCGACGTGAAGGACGGACGCCTCCGCGCGACGGACCTCGGGACGCGCTTCGGTCTCGCGCACGGCGGCATCGTCGAGCGTATCGACGAGCGCGACCGCGTCGTGGAGACCGCCGTCATCCAGGCCGACGGCCGGGTCTGTCTCGCGCCTCTCGAGAGCGGCTATCGCGTGCTGCGGCTCCGCGTGAACCGCGGAACCGCCGACGTGCGGCCGCCCATGCAGGTGCACGTCAAGGACGCCTCACGCGTGCTGGGGGTCATCCGGATCGAGCCCTGATACGCTGCGCGGTCTTGGCCGACCCGCCCATCCCCGCAACCCTCGACGCGACGATGCTCGCCACGATGAGCGACGTCGAGGTGGCGCGGACGTTGCGGATGAACATCGCGGCGTTCGACGACGTCGCGCGGACCATCGAGCACAACCCCAGCTCGACGATCGAGCCCGCGCAGCGCGGGTCGGCGGACATGCAAGGACGTCGAGCGCTCGAAGGCCTCGGTGCGCAGCGCGATGACCGCGGCATCACGTCGGGCCTCGACATGGAGCGCACCATCGGCGAAGGCGGCATGGGCATCGTCCGCCTCGCGACGCAGCGGTCGCTCGGTCGCAAGGTCGCGGTGAAGACGCTGCGCCCCGACGTGAAGAGCGAAGCCGCGACGCTGCGCTTGCTCCGCGAGGCGTGGGTGACGGGCACGCTCGAGCATCCCAACATCGTGCCCGTCTACGACCTCGGTCTCGGCGAAGACGGCTCGCCCATCATCGTGCTCAAGCGTATCGAGGGCGTCGAGTGGGGGGCGGTCATGCACGACGCCGCTGTCGCCAGTGAGCGATACGGCGCCGCGGATCTGCTCGAGCACAACCTCCGCATCCTCATCCAGCTCTGCAACGCGGTGAGCCTCGCTCATGCGCGTGGGGTGCTTCATCGCGATCTGAAGCCCGAGAACGTGATGATCGGCAGCTTCGGCGAGGTCTATCTCGTCGACTGGGGGATCGCCGTGAGCCTCCGCCCGGATCCGCTGGGCCGCTTGCCGCTCGCGGCCGACCAGAGCGAGATGGCCGGCACGCCCTGCTACATGGCCCCGGAGATGCTGGGCGCGCTCGGCTCGCTCAGCGAGCGCACCGACGTCTACCTGCTCGGGGCGATCCTCCACGA
>JAYTZB010000507.1:0-8596 GCA_043742085.1 Polyangiaceae bacterium | reverse complement strand
TGCGCCGCCGACGGAGGCCGCCGCCGCGAGGTTGATGGCCCTTCCGGCGCCCACCGCTCCGGTCAACACGGGTGCGTTGGCGGCCGCGACCGGCGTGGTGAGCGCGAGGTCGGTGCTGGTCGCGGTCGCGCCGACGGAGAAGGCGATGCGCGCCGAGTCCGTCGTCGAGAAGAACATGCCGCTCTTCGACAGCGCTGCGACGGCGGCCTTCGGTCCCGAGGCCTTCGACCAGTAGCCGAGCGTGCCGATGCCCGCCGTCACGTTCGTCCAGTAGGCGACGCTCGCGCCGCTCACGGTCACGCCGTCGGTCTGCGCGAAGGTGGGAATGAGGACGGTCGGCGCTCCGCCGGTCACCGGCACGACCTCGAGGCTCGCCGCCGTGGCGCCGATCGAGAGGTACGCGACGTAGCCGTCCGAGGTGATGCCGATCAGGATCGCGGCGCCCGGCTTCAACGTGGTGGGGAGGACGCTCCCGCCGTCTCCGCCGCCGTCGGTACCGCTGTCGATGTCGCCGCTCGTACCGGAGTCGCCGCCGGGGTTGCCGCTGCTGCCGGGGAGGCCGCTGCTGCCGGGTTTGCCGCTCGTGCCGCCTTCGACCTCAGGCAGCGTCGTGTCGCCTACCGTTGCGGACGACCCGCAGGCCACGGCCAGGATCGCGCCGATCCCCGTCACTGCACCGATCAAGAGGCCGTTACGCATGTCGCTGTTCACTCCGTGGGTCACTGGCAGCCGCGGCGTGCGGACGCGTTCGGGTGGTTCTAGCACGCGCTCGCCGAACGCCTACTTCGAGACGTCCGTCGCGTTGCCTTTCGCGAGATCCTTCACGTAGAAGCTGTTGCATCCGAAGTGGCCGGTCGCCCCCATCGGCCGCGAAAGCCGCCGAAAACCGCTGCGTTCGTAGAGGGCACGTGCCTGGCTCATGGCGGCGAGCGTCTCGAGGTACATCCGCGCGAAGCCAGCGCGGGTGGCATGCGCGAGACATGAAGCGAGGAGCTGCTGCCCGAGGCCCAGGCCGCGCACTTCGGGCATGAAGTACATCTTCCGCAACTCGCAGGTCTCGTCGTCGCCGCCGGTGAGCGGCGCGTAGCCGGCGCCGCCCACCACCACCTCGGCGCCGGAGCGCGGGTCGGCACGCGTGACGACGAAGTATCCCGAGCGAGCGGCCTGATAGGCGCCGAACATGTCGTCGACCTCGGGGTCGTTGATGGCGAAGCCTGGGCCCTTCGCGCCGAGCTCGGGCATGACGACGCGGATGAGGCGAGCGACGGCTGCGCGGTCGCCGGGCTTCACCGGGCGGGTCGCGTAGCTCGCAAGCCGACGTGATCGCTCGAGGGCGCGCGCGTATGTCTCCATGCCGCGGAGAACGGCCGCGCGCTCGTCCTCCGCGAGGATGGCGAGCGCGCTCTCCACGCGGGCATTGGCTTCGCGATGCACCAACGCGACCTTCGAGCGACCGGCGCGGGTGAGCGAGAGGACCCGCGCGCGTGCGTCGTCCTCGCTCGTGCGCGCGCGCACCCAGCGTCGGGTCACGAGCTCGGTGACGATGCGGCTGGTCGTGGACTTGTCGAGGCGGAGCAGGGAAGGGAGATCGGACTGTGGGACCGTCTCGCGCGCGTCGAGCTCGATGAGCGCGTGGCAGTGCGAGTGGGAGAGGCTGGTGGCGGCGTCCTTGCCCTGGAGGAAGCCGAGCTCGCGTACGAGCTCGCGGGACGCGTGGCGGAGCGGGAGGACCTCGGGGAGCATGCCTCGACGCGAACGCAGATCGTTGTCCGATGCAACTACTTGGTTGCATGCCACAACGGGTAGGCCCCCGTTCGGCGCTGGAGGTGCACCACTTGCGCAGGTGGCAACGTCGCGTTTCCGTGGCGGAAAGGGAACCCCTGGGAAGGGCAGGAGAGAAAGGTTCCTTAAGATGTCCCGCGCTCCCGTCGACCTCGACTCCGTGCTACGAACTGCGCCCATGACGAGTCGCACGTTCCTGGGGGGATGCGTGATCGCCCTTGCCGCGATCGCCGGCTGCTACACCGGCGAGGACGCTGCGCAGCCGAACCGCGCCGTGCCCGCTGGTGATCGCACGGCGACGAGCGTCGATGGCAACCAGCCGGCCGATCCGTCGATGGTCACCGGCGTCCCGTGTGACGTCGCCGAGGTGCTCGCGAAGGACTGCGCGAGCTGCCACGGCGCGAAGCCCTCGGGCGGCGCCCCCAACTCGATGATGAGCTACGACGACCTCGTCGCGATGTCGCAGAACGATGCGTCGATGACCATCGCGGAGATGACCATCCAGCGCATGCAGGACAGCGCGACGCCCATGCCTCCCGACGGCGCGAAGGCCGACGACCTCGCGATCCTCCAGAGCTGGATCGCCGCGGGAATGCCGCGGTCGACCGCGACGTGTGACGCGACGCCAGGAATGAGCTTCTACGACACGCCGCGCAACGCGTGCTCATCGATGACGAACTGGGATGATCGGAGCAACGTCTCGCTCAAGCTGATGCGTCCCGGCGAGGCATGCGTCCAGTGCCACGTGAAGGAGCGAGGGCCCAGGCTGTTCGCGGCCGGCACCGTCTACAAGACGGCGCACGAGGCCGACAACTGCTACGGCGTGGCGAACGGCGGGAAGGTGATCATCACCGGTTCCGACAAGGTCGACCACGTCGCAGCCGTCAATGGCTCGGGCAATTTCTACTTCCCGTCCGCGATCCCGACGCCCTACACGGCGAGGGTGGTCTCGGCGGACGGCAAGAAGTCTCGCGTCATGAAGGGCAAGCAGACGAACGGCGACTGCAACCTCTGTCACACCGAGGCGGGCATCCAGCTGCCGAACGACAAGCAGCCCGCCGCCCCGGGCCGCGTGATGGCACCATGACCTTCGTGAAGCTCGCCGTGCTCGCGGTGCTCTCGCTCTCCCTGGCGGCGTGCACGCACGTGCGTCCGTGGGAGCGGGGCAAGCTCGCGCATCCCACGATGGTCGGACCGAACCTGCCCGGCGTCGCCGAGGAGCATCTCTACTCGACGCAAGAGGGCGCGACGGGGGGTGGCGCGAGCGCCGAGAGCGGCTGCGGATGCAACTAGCCCCGCTGGTCGGGATCGCCGTCGCGGTCCTCTTCTCTCTACTGATGACGACGTCGCGCGCGTTCGCTCAGGCCGACGACGCAGGCGCGCCGCCGACCACCGCGCCGACCGAACCGGCAGCGGCCGACGCTGCTGCGCCGACCCCCGAGCCCGAAGCCGCCGAAGCAGGTCCGGCGACATCGTCGGGCGAACCGCCGCCGGCCGCTTCCCCA
Organism: Polyangiaceae bacterium; assembly: GCA_043742085.1. Taxonomy (GTDB): domain Bacteria; phylum Myxococcota_A; class Polyangia; order Polyangiales; family Polyangiaceae; genus Labilithrix. The sequence goes on along the minus strand of JAYTZB010000507.1, from coordinate 5,309 downwards.
TCGACGATCAACGCGCGTGTCAGCACCGAGGTCGCCGGCTACATCGACTCGACGGCGACGAGCGTGCTCACGCCGAGCATCGGGCTCGTCGTCGAGAGCCCGACGGCGGGCTGGGGCGTCTCGGGCAGGTACCTCGTCGACGTGGTGTCGGCGGCGTCGCCGGACATCGTGTCGACGGCATCGCCGCACTGGAACGAGGTGCGCCAGGGCGGAAATCTCGGCGTTCGCTACAAGCCCGGCACGTTCGGGGTCGCGGTCAACGCATCGACCTCGTACACGCCCGACTACCTCTCGCTCTCCGCAGGCGCGCAGCTCTCGCAGGAGCTCGACGAGAAGAACCTCACGCTCCTCGCGGGCTACGGCTACGGCCATGACACGATCGGCCGCTCGCGCACCGCGTTCTCCGTCTTCTCGCGGTCCTTCGACTACCACTCGATCCAGGCGGGCCTCTCGCGCATCGTGAACGCGGGCCTCGTCATCGGCGTCTACGGCGACGTCGTCCTCGAGAACGGCGACCAGTCGAAGCCCTATCGCTACATCCCGATCTTCACGCCTGCCGTCGCCGCGTCCATTCCCGTCGGCGCGAGCCCGACCGTCGTCGCCAACGCGCGCCTCCAGGCGAAGCCGCTCGAGCAGCTCCCGCTCGACCGCGAGCGCTATGCGGTCACCGGGCGGCTCGCGTGGCGCGGCGACAACGGCACGACGCTCCGCGTGGAAGAGCGCGGCTATGGCGACACGTGGGGTCTCAAGGCGTCGACCACCGACGCGCGCTACTTCATCGACCTCAGCCGCCGCTGGACCATCTGGCCGCATGCGCGCTTCAACATCCAGAACAGCGTGTCGTTCTGGAAGCGCGCGTACACCGCGAACGGCGAGCACGACCTGCCTGCGTTCCGCACCGGCGATCGAGAGCTGAGCTCGCTCTTCACGGCCGGCGGCGGCGGCGGCGTCCGCATCGCGCTCGGCAAGGCGGGCTCCGTCGACGACCTGGTGCTCACCACCACCATCGACGCGTTCTATACTTCGTTCGCAGACACCATCTACGTGAAGGAGCGCCTCAGCGCGCTCGCTGCCACGGCGCTGGAGATCGCGTTCTGATGACCCGCCTACCTTCACTCGCGCTGGCTCTCACGATGCTGACGGCGATCACGTCGATGTCGTGCTTCGACCCGCAGCACACCGACGAGGTCAATGCTCAGGGCGGTGAGATCAATGGCGTCGGTCCGGGACCGACGCACCGCCCAGGTCAGTATTGCCGCGCCTGTCATGGCGGCTCGGGCCCCGGGAAGCCGGAGTTCTCGATCGCGGGCACCGTGTACGCCGTGCGTGATGTCGCGAACGCCCAGCAGGGCGTGACCGTGACGCTCACCGACGCCACGGGCGCCCAGCGTCAGACGAACAGCAACGAGGCCGGCAACTTCTACATCTCGATCGACCAGTGGGCGCCGGTCTTTCCCGTCCGCGTGAAGCTCGATGCCCCAGGCGCGGACACCAAGGGAATGGTGACGCCGATCGGTCGCAACGGCAGCTGCGCGTTCTGTCACTACGGCGGCGACAACGAGCCCTCCCACATGCCGCCCGTCTTCCTGAAGGGCCAGTGATGAAACGTGCAGTCTACATACGTTCAGTGACGGCGCTGCTGATCTCGGCGAGCGCCATCGCCGCGGTCGGCACGGCCAGCGTGGTGGGCTGTTCATCGCCGGACGCGAGCGCCACGGTCGACCCGATCGGCCCGGATCGCGCGCAGTTCGCCGAGGTGGCGCCTGTTCTCGTGCGGCGCTGCGGGTCGATCGACTGCCACGGCTCCACGTACCGCAACATGCGCGTGTACGGCTACGGCGGCCTGCGCCTCGGCCCGCAGGACACCCCCGAGAGCCCCGACCATGTCACCGCGGACGAGGCGCAGGCCACGTACGACTCGGTGGTCGGTCTCGAGCCCGAGGTCATGCGCGCGGTGGTGCGGGCCGGAGGGGCTGGAGTCGAGCGTCTGACGTTCGTCCGCAAGGGTCGTGGCGACGAGGACCACAAGGGCAACAAGCGCTTCACACCCGACGCCGATCTCTGCGTGACGAGCTGGCTCGCGAACCATGTCGACGTCGCGGCCTGCCGCAGGGCCGGCTGCGTCACACTCTCCGACTCCGGGGCGCCATCGCAGAGCGGCGGCTGCCTCTAGCGGCCTCGAGGCGCTACGGCTCGTGTGAGAGCACGAACGCGAGCGCCTCGGCCATGAGGCGATCCATGTCGTCCGGGTAGAGGTGCCCGACCTTCGGCATCACGAAGAGGCGTGACGGAAAACCGGCGCGCGTGAGGTCGGCGTCGGTCTTGCGCTCGCCGGCGATCTCGGTACCGGCCTCGCCCGCGAGAAGCGCGACGGCGCGTACGCCCGCCTTTCGCAGCGCGTCCGCGGAGAGCGGAACGTTCGCCTCGATGAGGATGAGATACGGCCAGCGACCCGGATGCATGCGCGCGACGACTGGCGCGGCGTAGGCGCCGCGCGAGAAGCCGGTGAGCACCGCCCCGTCGCGACGGATCGATCCGGGATGCTTGGCGGAGACCTTCGTGATCGAGCGCTCGAGATCGCTGTCCATGATCGCGACGAGCTCCTCCCACGACGTCGCTTCCCACGAGGGCGGGCCGATGCCCGCGTCTCCGCAGCGCGCGTTGCCGGTCGGCGCGACGAGAACGCCGACGTCCACGGCAGCGTCGAGCCATCGACCCGCGGAGTACGACGGCGGGTAGCAGATGCCGTGAAGATGTCCGACGACGCGCCATGGACGGCCGCCTGCTCGGGCGGCCGCGCTCTCGCGAGGCAGCGCGTAAAAAACCGCTCGGTCCGGAGTGAGAGGAAGCGAGCGCGGGCTGTCAGCGCTGCCGGCATCCGATGCGGATGTCGAGGGCAGCACCGCTGACGACGGGGATGCAGCGCTCGACGCTTCCACCGGCGTTGCGAGCGACGCGCTCGCGGCGGGACGTGAGGGCGGAGAGGAGGTCGCAAGCTCCGCCGTCGGGGCCGGCGGCTCGGTCGGCGCAGTGCGGACGCATGCAGCAGCGACGGCGACCACGAGCACCATGGCGACAAACCCGACAGCTCGTCCGCGGCACGATGGCATGCGCTCCGCCGGTGAGCTCGTCAGGCGCCGTGAGACGAAGTTACGTTTGGAGATTGCCGTGGGCACGACACGCGCGCTAATCCTAGGTCAACGTGCCACCGATGGCCGCGCCTCTTTCCATGAGCCTCGATGAGTGATCCTCCCAAACGCCTCGGCATCGATACGGTGCCTCCGCCGCCCGGCGAAGAGGACCTTTACAGTGCGTCGACTGTCGTCGGGCAAGCGTCGGCCGAGCTCCTCGCGCTGGTGCGCTCCGCAGAGCAGAGCAACGCCGAGCGCACCGCCGCGAAGCGCGCGAGCGAGCAGGTCGCCGCAAGCGAGGACGAGAAGCTCAAGGCCATGAAGGAAGCCGCGGCGCGCGCGGCGAAGCAAGCCGTCGCAAATCAGGTGGCACGAGAAGCGACGAAGGCCGCGCAGAGCGGCGCGCCTCCGCCGCCGTCCGGACAGCCGGCGGCGCGCGTGGTGTCGGTCGCACCGTCGAACGCTCCGGTCGCGAAGGTCGCGCCGCCTGCGCCGCCTGCGCCTGCGGTCGAAGCATCGAAGGCTTCGGGCGTCGCGAGCGAGGCAGCGAAGCCCGTCATCGAGAGCAAGCCGCCGACCGAAGCGCCCGCGAGCGCGGCCGTCGCCGCCGCGACCGTGCCTGCGCGTCGAACGCAGGGCGACACGACGAAACGTCCGGCGATACGGACAGCGGCCGACGAGGCGCGTCCCGCGACCGGCCTGCCGCCCATCGTCACGATCGTCGTCGTGTTCGCCGTGGCCGCGCTCGCGCTTGCCGCGCTCGTACGCTGATTCGGTCACGTCGCGGGCGAGGAACGTCGACGGCGGCGTTCACGGTCGGAAGCCGCGGATCTGCAGAGCGATCGCGTCGCGTAGGACGGGCACGAGCGCGACCTCGAGGGTGGCGTGCCCGGAGAGCCACATCATCAGCGCCATGAAGTAGAGGGCGAACAGGTTCTGCGCGCATGCGAGCGGATCGACCTCGCGCGAGACCTCGCCTTTCGCTTGCGCCTCGGCGACGAGCAACCCCACGCGATGAACGAAGCCGAAGGTCATCATCGTCATGCGCTGCGCGTTCGGTCCGGATGCGCCGGGCAAGCTGCGCACGAACGCCGCCGCGACGCCCGGGTGCTCGCCGTACATGCGATAGAGCCCGCCGAAGATGTAGAGCAGACGGTCGAGCAGCGGACCGGACGGGACGGTCGACATCCGCTCCTCGACCACGTCGGAGAGCTTGTCGTGCATCACGAGGAAGAGGAGATCGGCCTTGTCGCTCGCGTGAACGAACACCGTGCCCGTGGCGACGCCCGCACGCTTGGCGATCGCCTGCGTGGTGGTGGCCTCGTAGCCGATGCTGCTGAACAGCTCCCACGCGGCCGCGCGGATCCGCTCGCGGGTGACGTTGCTGCGTTCCCGACGACCGTCGTTCGAGGCGGCCCGCACCATGGTTAAAGAATATGACTGTACTCATCGAAAACGCAAGCCGGACCATTGACGAGCGAGGAACGCGCCCTAAAGATATTGAGTACAGTCACTGACTGCACTCAATCTGCACAGAGGTCCCCATGCGCACCAGCTATCGCGACGACATGACGATGCGAGCCGCTCGCGACCGGTACTTCGCGGTGAACGGCTTCGGCGAGGACGGCGGCTACGACGACGCGTGGGTCGACTTCAAGCTCGGACCCATCCCGATGCCGTTCCCCAACACCGCCGGGCGCATCAAGGCCGTGAAGTTCCACGACCTGCATCACATCCTCACGGGCTACGACACCAATGCGACGGGGGAGTTCGAGATCTCGGCGTGGGAGATCGGCGCGGGCTGCCGGAGCATGCCTGCCGCCTGGGTCATCAACATGGGCGGTCTCGCCGCGGGCACCATCTCGTCGCCCCGCCGCATCCTCGCCGCGTTCGTGCGCGGTCGCCGGAGCCGGTCGCTCTACGGCGAGACGTTCGACCCGCTGCTCGATCGCACCGTCGCCGACGTTCGTGCGCGCTTCATCGGCGCGGACGCCGGCGCGACTGCCCGTGACCTGGTCGCGTTCGTCGCCACCGCGCTCCTTGCGGTCGTGGTGGGGCTCGCGTTCTCGGCCGTGATGCTGCCGGCGGTACCGGTGGGGCTCGTCATGTCGTGGCTACGCCGCCGTCACGCGGCGACGAACGTGAGCGCGTGACGTGTCGTCAGTGCTCGGCGCCGAG
>JAYTZB010000506.1:0-1852 GCA_043742085.1 Polyangiaceae bacterium | reverse complement strand
ACGTAGCGTGACGTGCGACGCGCGAAGGCCGCACCGAGCACGTAGCGCATTTCGTGAGGCCGGATCTCGTCCTCGAGCGTCGCGTCGAGGGCGCGCCGCAGCATCTTCTCGTCGTCGAAGCCGCCCATCGCCTTCAGCGCGAGGATCCGATCCTCACGATTCTTCGCGCTCTTCGCGGTCGCGAGGAGCTGCGCGAGCCGCTCGGGCGCGGCGCGACGAGAAGCGAGATCGAGCGCGACCGCCGCGGTGTCGGAGTCGACGCTCGATGGATCGGCGAGCCACTTCACGGCCTGCTCGTCGGCCTCGCGCAGCGTCGCGTCGTCCTCGGCGAGCTCGCCCATCGCCCACATGACGGTGCGCCGGAGGATGGCCTCGTCGCCGCTGCCGCCGGCCTCCTCTTTTCTGGGAGCCCAACCGAGGTCCTTCTTCCGCTTCGCGAGCCGTGCCGTGACGAGCTTCTTGAATGCCGGCCGGGCCGCGTCCTCGACGAGCGTGAGGCTCATGCTGTTGAGCACCCCGACGATCTGCTCGACCACCTGGCGCGCAGGGTCGTCGTCGAAGAGCGGGAGGAGCTTCGTCATCACCGGCGGCTTGAGCTTGCCGGCGCGCACCGCGGCCCAGGCGTTCGAGAGCACGGAGATGCGCCCTGCCACGTCGAGGTCCTTCCGCGCCTGACCCAGCTTCGTCGTCTCGGCCTCGGAGAGCGCGAAGCGGTAGTAGCTGTTGGCGACGTTGGGATGCACCCAGGTCGGGCACTTGCGACCCGCGACGATCGAAGGCGCGCCATACGCGAGGTCGGCGCACTGCGGCTTCGGCTCGCCCTGCGCGAGCACGCAAACCGGGATGGTCCACGCGCGCTCGAGGTCCTCGGGGACCTTCGAGCCCAGCGGGCGCCACGCCTCTTGCCCGAGCTCGATGTGCCAGCGCGAGCCGTGGTCGCACTGGATCTGCGCGGTGATCTCCGGCACGCCGGCCCGGTCCAGGTACGTCGCTGCCATCTGGGTGACGTCCTTGCCGGACGCGCGATCCAGCGCAGAGAACAGGCGATCGGCGTGGACACTCTTGAACGCGTTGCTCGTCAGGTAGTCACGCACGCCGCGCTGGAAGGCCTCCTCGCCGATCCAGTTCTCGATGGTGCGGAGGACCGCGCCGCCCTTCTCGTAGGTGATGCCGTCGAAGGCCTCGTCGGCCTCGCTCGTCGACACCACGGGCTGGCGCACCGCGCGCGCAGAGGCGAGCGCGTCGAGATCCATCACGCCGAGCATGTCGACGACGGCATCGGTCTTCGCGCCGAACGCGGGCTTCCACTTGTCGACGATGCGCCACTCCATGTACGTGGCGAAGCCCTCGTTGAGCCACAGATCGTCCCACCACGCGGCGGTCACGAGATCGCCGAACCACTGGTGCGCGAGCTCGTGCGCGACGACGAGCGCCTGCGAACGCCGCGCGCGCACCGAAGCGCGCGCGGGGTCGAGGAGGAGCAGCTCCTCGCGGAAGGTCACGAGGCCCGCGTTCTCCATCGCGCCGGCGGCGAAGTCGGGGACCGCGACGATGTCGAGCTTCTCGTAGGGGTACGGGATCCCGAACCACGTCGCGAGGGCATCGACGAGGCCGCTCGTGGCCTCGAGGGCGAGCGCGCCTTGCGCGGTCTTGCCCTTCACGGTGATGAGGCGAATCGGCGGCTTGGTGGTGCGCGCGAGGTCCTTCACCTCGAGCTCGCCGGCGGCGAGGGCGACGAGGTACGACGGCAACGGCGGCGTGTCGGCGAAGTGGAAGGTGGTCTTCCCGCCCGCGTCCTCGCGCTTCTGCTCCGGCGTGTTGGCGAAGGCGAGCATGCCCTTCGGCACGGTCA
>JAYTZB010000505.1:0-2191 GCA_043742085.1 Polyangiaceae bacterium | reverse complement strand
GAACTTGTCGAGCGGCCCCAGGAGCCCCGGGCTCACGAAGTCGAAGATCGACCAGATCTCGGAGAGGCGGTTCTCGATCGGCGTACCGGTCAACGCGAGACGGCGATCGGCCTTCATGCGCTTCGCGGCACGCGCGGTGGCGCTGAGCGGGTTCTTGATGTTCTGCGCCTCGTCGAGGATCGCGTAGCGAAGATCGAGCTTGGCGAGCAGCTCCTCGTCGCGACGGAGCAGCGCATAGCTGGTGATGACGATGTCGGCGTCGTCGAGGTCGTCGATGCGCTCCTTGCGATCGGCGCCGTGCCAGACCATGTGCCGGAGCGACGGCGAGAACTTGTCGAGCTCGCGCTCCCAGTTGGTGACGACGCTGGTCGGCGCGACGATGAGCGCCTTGAACTTCTTCTTGCCGTCGGCCTTCGCGTCCTTCTCGACGGCGGCCTTCACGCTGAGGAGCAGCGCGATGGTCTGCACGGTCTTACCGAGCCCCATGTCGTCGGCGAGGATGCCGCCCGACCCGATCTCGTGGAGGAACGAGAGCCACTGGAAGCCCTGCTCTTGATAAGGGCGAAGCTGCGCCTTGAGGTTGCGCGGCTTCTTGACGACCTTGATCTCTTCGATGTTGGCGAGCTTGCCGAAGAGGTCCTTGGCGTCGGCGGTGACGTTGGCCTTGCCGACCTGGTCGAGCAGCTCCTGGATGCGTCCCGCCTGCGAGAGCGGGAGGCGGCTTCCCTGCCCGCCGCCGGTGGCGAGGATCTCGGCCTGGCGGAGGAGGACCGCCTTCACCTTGTCGGCGTCGATCTTGGCGAACGAGCCGTCCTGGAGGCGCACGTAGCGACGCCCCTCGGCGAGGCAGCGACCGAGCTCCTCCTGCGTGACGGCGATGCCTTCCGACTCGAAGGAGAGGCGGAGCGAGAGCCAGTCGACGCCGCTCGAGACGCGCGCGTTGGCCTGGAGCGAGCTGGTGCGCACCTGCACGTCGACGAGGTCATCGGGGATGAAGAGGTCCCAGTCGTCGGGGAGCGACCCGACCGCCTCGGTCCAGAACTGGATGGCGTCGTCGCCGCGGGCGATGAAGCCCATGCCGTCCTCGTCGGCCTTGAGGCCGAGTGCGCGCAGGCTGTTGGTCGCCTCCTGTTGCGCGGCGATGTCGCAACGGATGACGGTGGCGCGCTTGCTCGCGGCGAGACGGCGCGGACCGCCGCCCTCGTCGTCCGCACTGCCGGAGGCGCGGCGGTCGTTGGGGGGCTTCACGAGGACCGGCGGCGTCATGCCGTCGGCGCGGACGTCGATCTCGACGTCGTCGTAGGCGGCGCGCAGCGAGACGCGCGCCTCGGTGAGCGCGCCGCCGGCGCGGAGCCGGAACGTCGGCTTGATGTCGACCACGTCCGCGACCTGCGAGAGATCGGGGAGCTCGGCGCCGACCTCGAGCGCGACGCGCGGGAGGCCCTGCGCGATGAGCGAAGGCAGGTTGTCGATCGATTCGGAGATGTATGCAGTCCGCATCAAGCGGCGGATGCTGCCCGGCGAGACGCGGCGATCGATGGGCCGTGCCCAGCCTTCCTGCGCGTCGACGTGCCAGCCCGGGCTGCCTTCGAACCAGCCGCCTTGATTGAGCGTGAATTTGCGCGGATCTCCGGCGCGCTGGAACGTGGTCTTCACGAGGACGGTGGTTCCGTCGGGACCCAGCTCGAGATCGAAGCGCGGTCGGAGCGGCTCGTCGCCGAAGCGGAGCTCCATCATCTGCGGCTCGAGGATGACGCGCCGGCCCTTGAGGAGCGGGAGCAGATCGGCGGCGTCCTCGCCGCGGACCTCGGTGCCGACGCGCCGGGGTCCGTCGTTCTCGAGGCGCGCGAGCACGCGGAGGGCATCGCGGTCGGCGGTGGGCTTCTGCAGCTGGAACTGGAGGAGCGCGGTCGCCGAGAGCGGGGTCCGCGCATCCGGATCGAGGAGCGACACGCTGAGGGCGCCGGCGCGGACCTGCATGCGGTACTCGATGGTCTTCGGCGCGGGCGGCATCGGCTCGGGGAGCCAGGCGTCGACGCCGTGGCCGGATGCGCCGCCGCCGCTCGAGCGATCGCGGTCGCGATCGCCTCCGTGACCTCGGTCACGATGCGAGTCGTGGCTGCCCCGTCCCTCGATGGAGAAGCCAGGACGTCCGCCGCGATCGCCGCCACCGCCGCCGCCGGCGCCGACG
>JAYTZB010000504.1:0-2324 GCA_043742085.1 Polyangiaceae bacterium | reverse complement strand
CGATCCCTACGAAGACGACGACGATTCGCCGACGCTCCAGCGTCCGGCGCCGCCGTCCGTCAAGATGCAGCGCGCGCCGAGAGCGCTCGTCGCGACGCCCGGCGGCTTCGCGCTCGAGGAGTCGTCGACGGACACCGATCTCGTTCTGCTCGATCCCCACGCCGACGCACACACCGTGGATGCGCTGCCGCCCGACATCCTCGCGCTGATGGAAGCGCCCGACTACAGCGACATGGAGACCCCGAAGATCCCTCTCGACGTGGCGGCCGTGCTGCTGCGCGCCTCGCAAGACGACGATGGCAGTGGCACCTGAAGGACCCGCGTCGCGACCTCCGCTGACCAAGGACGATCTCGACGCCCTCGCGGCGAAGACCATCGCCCACTACGACGCGAAGGCCGAGTCGTTCGCCGCGGCCACGCGCGATCACGACGTCTCACAGAACTACGCCGCGCTGCTCGACGCCATCGAGGGGCCGCCGCCGTTCACCATCCTCGATCTGGGATGCGGTCCGGGTCGCGACCTCGCGTGGTTCACGAAGCAGGGGCACCAGGCGGTCGGCCTCGATGCGTCACAGCGCTTCGTCGCGATGGCGCGCGCGGAGACGGGCTGCGAGGTGCTCCATCAGAGCTTCCTCGACATGAAGCTCGAGTCCTCGCGGTTCCACGGCATCTTCGCGAACGCCTCGCTGTTCCACGTGCCGGCGCAGGAGCTCGTCCGCGTGCTCGTGACGCTGCGAGAGGCGCTACGACCGCGGGGCGTGCTCTTCACGTCGAACCCGCGCGGGGTCGACACCGAGGGCTACTCCGGTGAGCGGTACGGCGCGTTCCACACGCTGGAGACGTGGCGCACCTACGTCACCGCCGCGGGCTTCACCGAGCTCTCGCACTACTACCGTCCCGCGGGCAAGCCGCTCGCCGAGCAGCCCTGGCTCGCGACGGTCTGGCGGAAATGAAGCCTCAGACGCGATCGAGGTAGCTCAGGTACCAGCGGTCTCGCTGCGTGACGAGCGCATCGAGATCGGCATCGAACGCGCGAACGCCGAGGCGGAGATCGTCGCTACGGAAGGCCTCCGGCGGAGAGAAGAACGCGTGGCGTGCGTAGATGGGATAGCTGCCCGAGCTCGCCAGCGACCAGGCGAGCGCAGCGTCGGCGCCCGCGTCGAGCATCTCGCGGAGCGCGAGGCCGAGCAGGTGCGAAGCCGCGCGCAAGCCGGTGACACTCCGGTCGTGCAGCAGCTCGACGACGTGGCCATGACGACCGCGCTCGTCGTCCTTCACGGCGAAGATGCACATGGCGCGAATGGCGTAGCGATCGCCGTCCTCGAAGATGAAGACGCGATGACCCGAGCCTTCGATGTCGTCGAAGATGCGCCTCTCGAAGGTGCGCGCGTTGCGCTCGAGGCCGACACCCACGTCGATCGAGAAGCGGTCCCACAGGCGATCGATGCGCGGATCCTTGACGGCGATCTCGCGGAAGCCCGAACGACGCGTGCGACCGAACGGCGCCACGAGCGGCAACGCGGCGAAGAGCGAGCGCGCCGCCGCGGGAAGCTTGAACGCTTCGGCGGCCGACGAGAGGCGCAGCGGACGTACGAGCAGAGGCACGGGCCCGAGCGACTCCCAGCCCAGCGCATCGAAGACACTCTCGGCATCGCGCGCGGGCACGAAGCCGTACGCGAGCACCGCGCCCGCCTCCTCCGCGCGCGCCGATGCCTCCTCGGCGGCGCGCACGATCGCGTCGCGAGCGTCGCCGGCGCGCGCCTCGAATGCGAGCACCTGCCGTCGCTCGCCGCGGAACCGCATCGGCCTCAGCACGAGCGGCGTCGGTGCGTGATGCTCGTGGCCGGCCGTCACCGGGGACACGCTATGATGGACGGCTCATGGAGGGCAACGGCGACGATGGCGACACCGTGCACGATGCGCGGCCCCTCGACGCACGGCAGCCCCCCGCGCCCGCCCCGCTGCAGATTGCCGCACGCTACGAGATCGGCACGCTGCTCGGCGAGGGCGGCATGGGCGAGGTGCGCGAGTGCCGCGACCTCGTCCTCGATCGCTCGATCGCCCTCAAGACCATGCGCGTCGATCGCCGCGCGCGGCACCTCGAAGCGCGGTTCGTCCGCGAGGCGTGCGTGCAAGCGCAGCTCGAGCATCCGTGCGTGGTGCCGGTCTACGAGGTGGCGCACGACGACTCTGGATTGGCCTATTTCACGATGCGCAAGGTCGACGGGATCGCGCTCGACGACGTTCTCCATCGCAAGCGAGCGGGCGACCGCGCCATCGACGAGAGCTTCACGCGGCATCGCTTGCTCACGGCGTTCGCGCAG
>JAYTZB010000503.1:0-2540 GCA_043742085.1 Polyangiaceae bacterium | reverse complement strand
GCGTTCTATCGCTACGACCAGACCTTCACGCCGCCCGGCGCCGGCGGGAAATCGATCCGCCGCCGTGGGTTCCTCGGCCTCGTGAAGCTCGTCGAGCTCGACAAGGGCATCGTCCTCCCGCACGAGCGCACGCTCTCTGGCCCGAAGGAGGATCGCCTCAAGTTGTTCCGCTCCACGCGCACCAACCTGTCGCCGGGCTTCATGCTCTACCGCGATCCGACCAAGGCGCTCGACGCGGCGCTCGAGGTGGCGAGCGAGCTCACGTCGTTCAAGACCGCTGACGGCATCCAGCACTCCGTCGCGAAGGTCACCGACGCTGCCGCCATTCGCACCATCGTCGAGGGTGTCGCGAAGTCGTCGCTGCTCATCGCCGACGGCCATCATCGCTACGAGACCGCGCTCCACTACTCGAAGGAGGCCGACGCGAAGGCGCGCACCGGCGCCGGCAACAATCCGGTCGCGCGCGGCGAGCATCTCTACTTCATGGTGTTCTTCACCAACGGCGACGATCCGGACCTGGTCGTGTTCCCGACCCATCGGCACGTGCACTCGTTGCCGTCGTTCGATTTCGAGGCGCTCGCGAAGGGCGCGGCCGACCTCTTCGACGTGAAGCCGCTGCCCGGCGGCGCTTCCGCCGAGGTCCTCACGGCCGAGCTCGCGACCGCGGGCCGTACCGCGCCGAGCCTCGTGGCCTGCTCCGGTGACGGTCGCGCTGCGCTGTTCACCCTGAAGAAGGGCGCCGACCTCGGCGCGCACCGCATCCTCGGCAAGCGCCCGGAGCCTCTCCGCCGCACCGACGTGGCGCTCCTCCACATGGGCTTGCTCGAGCCCGTGCTCGGCATCACGCCCGAGGCGCAGGCGGCGAAGACGAACATCTACTACCCTCAGGACGCTGCGGCGGCGCTGCGCGATCTCCGCTCGGGCAAGGGCCAGGTGCTCTTCCTCATGAACGCGACGCCGGTCGCGCACGTGCGCGAGGTCGCGGAGGCCGGCGAGGTCATGCCGCAGAAGAGCACCTTCTTCTATCCGAAGGTGCTGACCGGATTGTGCATCCACACGCTCGAGCCGGACCGCGCCGTCGCGTCCGTCTAGACCGGCGACGCACCATTGCTCACACGGGTGTCGGAACTCCGGCACTTCTCATGCGACGTGAACGTGTTTACGGTTTTCTGATCGGTCCTAGGAAACCGCTAGGAGTGACCCGAAGCACGCGATAAGACGGAAGATAGAAGAGGTAAGAGAACATGACCGAGAAGAAGGGCTCTGGCTCCGGAGCAGCGCGTCCCGAGAAGGACGAAGAGGCGGTCCAGTTCGGCAACGAGCTCCCCGTCCTCCCGATCCGCAACGCGGTGTTGTTTCCGGGCGCGGTGGCTCCATTCGACGTCGGCCGCGAAAAGTCGGTCGCACTCGTCGAAGACGTCGACAACTTTCCGTCACCCGTCATCGCGATCTTCGCGCAGAAGGATCCCGCGACCGACGACCCGCAGGCCGACGAGCTGCACCAGGTCGGCTGCGCCGCGCGCGTCCTCAAGGCGCTGAAGCACAGCTCCGGCAACTACTCGCTGATCCTCCAGGGCCTCACCCGCATCAAGCTCGAGGACGTCACGCAGACCGCGCCGTACCTCAAGGCGAAGGTGAAGCGACTCGAGGAGACCGGCGTCGACGACGACGAGGCCGAGGCGCTCTCGATGAGCCTGCGCGACATCGCGAAGCAGGTCATCCAGCTGATGCCGGAGCTCCCGCGCGAGGCGGGCTCGCTCATCGACTCGATCCAGGCGCCCGGCGCGCTTGCCGATCTCGTCGCGGCGAACCTCGACGCGCCCGTCGAAGAGAAGGCGCAGCTGCTCGAGACGGTCGACGCGAAGGAGCGGATCCGAAAGGTCCTGCGCCTCCTCACGCGCCAGCTCGAGATCCTCAAGATGCGCGAGCGCATCAACTCCCAGATCAAGGAGGAGATGGGGAAGAACCAGCGCGAGTACGTCCTCCGCCAGCAGCTCAAGGCAATCAAGGAGGAGCTCGGCGAGGACGACGGCGATCAGGGCGATCTCGACGGCCTCGAGGACCGCATCGCGAAGGCGCAGCTCCCCACGGAAGCCGAAGGCGTCGCGAAGAAGCAGCTGAAGCGCCTGCGCAACATGCAGGTCGGCTCGGCCGAGTACACGGTCGTTCGTACGTACCTCGACTGGATCCTCGATCTGCCGTGGCACGCGCAGACGCCGGACAACCTCGAGATCGCCGCGGTCCGCAAGGTCCTCGACGAGGATCACTACGGCCTCGAGAAGGTCAAGAAGCGCATCCTCGAGTACCTCGCCGTCCGGAAGCTGAAGAAGGACAAGAAGGGCCCCATCCTCTGTCTCATCGGACCGCCCGGCGTCGGCAAGACGTCGCTCGGCCGCTCGATCGCGCGCTCGCTCGGTCGCAAGTTCCACCGCATCTCGCTCGGCGGCGTCCACGACGAAGCCGCCATCCGCGGTCACCGCCGAACGTACGTCGGCGCGCTCCCCGGTCAGATCATTCAGGGCATGAAGAAGGTCGGGACC
>JAYTZB010000502.1:0-1814 GCA_043742085.1 Polyangiaceae bacterium | reverse complement strand
GTCGACGATGCGCTCTGCTCGACGATCGCGAGCGCCCACGCCTCGAAGAGGCCGTCGACCGTGTAGCCATCACGCTGCGCGGCGCGCTCGCATGCCGTGGCGCGAGCCGACCAGTCGTCACCGGCATCACCCGCGAGCGCACTGGCGAGCGCGGTCCGCGCCCCCTCGATCTGCCAGATCGCGACCACGATCTCGGGTACGAGCATGCTGCTCTTCGTGATCTTGTCGTCGAGGATCCGCGTGAGGGCCCGGGCGTCGGCCTGCGCGGCGAGCGCCACGAGCAGCCCGTCCCAGCGCGGCGGGGTGTTGGGCGGCCAGGCCGCGATGACGTCGCAGGCGAGATCGCGCTCCGGCGCCGGTGTGCTTTCATCGAGGAGCTTCTCGACGGCCAGTGCGACGAGCCCTCGATCGACGACGTCCCGCCGGCCCACGCCGCCCGCCGGCAAGGCTCCTGCGATACTCGATGCAATCTGCACGGATGCCGCCTGCGCTGCTGCCTGACAGTCGATGGTGGTCTTCCACGTCTTCGGCTCGGTGACGGGCACGCCCGGCCCGCTCGCGACGGCGCGGGTGACGCGCTCGGGCTGCCTCTCGCTGGCGAGGCGCCGTAGCTTCTCGATCCGCGGGAGATCACCGAGGCTCGCGAGCAGCTCCATCGCGCGCGACGCGACGCCTGGCGCACGCGCCGCGATCGCGAAGAGCTCCTCGTGCACGCGCGAGCCGGGATGGCGCCGGAAATAGGCGAGCTCCCACGCCGACGGAGTCCACGAGTCGGCGGGCTTGCCGTCGAGCGCGGGCCATCCGTCGAGGACGCGCTCGATGCCCTCGTGCTCGAGCACCATCGCGCAAAGCGCCTCGAAGGGCGACTTGTCCGGACGCGGGAGCCGCTTGAGCAACGCATCGTCGATGGCGCCGATGCGCTCCTGGCGAAGCCGCGCAGCGAGCATGCTCCCCGAGCGACCGAGGTTCGGGCGGAGCGTGGCGAGCCGATCGAGCGCGCGCGTTCCTCGCGGCAGCTCGTGCCGTGCCGCGACGGAGAGCGCGCACCACTGCGCGAGATCGCTGCGATGGCGGCTCATCATGCACGCGAGGACCGCGTCGGGATCGGGCGCGCGCTCGTAGGCCGCGAGCACCGCCTGCATGCAGCGGCTGTACGCGCTCATGCGGCATGAATCGCAGCCGGGCTCCCTGCTCGTGAATTCTCGCCATGCCGGCTCCGCCCGATCGAGCGCATCGAACGACTGGCCGACGCCGTCGAGGAAGGCGTCGAGCTCGTTCATGGTCGCGTGCACGAGGCCGTGATCGTCGCTGCGCGGGAACACGCGCATGGCACGCACCGCGGTATCGGCGATGGCCGCGGCAAGGCGCGCCGAGCGCGGAAACGCCGACAGCAGCGTGGGGATGGCATGAGCCGACGAGTGCTCGTCGAGGCGCGTGCAGGTCGCGAGGGCGCGGATCATGCCGTCCTCGCCGGAGCTCGCCTGCGCGCGCAGGATCGCCGGGGCCAGCGCGCTGTCCTCGCGCGCACGTCGCACGGCCTCGCGCTCGCCGAGACGCTCGACGAGCCATCGTCCGAGGCCCATGTTCGCGGGGCCGCCGTCCCACCGCGTGAGGACCGCGAGCGCTGCCTCGACGTCGCCTTCATCCATCGCGCGTCGACCGCGCGCCTCGGTGGCGATGGCGTCGAACCACCTGGGCGGCATCGCGACGTCGAGCGCGCGACAGTAGGAGGCGACGTCGACGTCCTCGCCCCACGGTACGGTGCCGTCGTCGTACCAGAAGCCCTCGTGGATCCGCTCGGGCTCGCCGGTACC
>JAYTZB010000501.1:0-7543 GCA_043742085.1 Polyangiaceae bacterium | reverse complement strand
GCGGCCTCCTCGACGGAGAGGCCCGTATACGGCTCGCGGCCCTCGGCTGCCTGCGCGTGCGCAGCGAGCTGATCGGCGACGTCATGCTCCCGGTGGCTCATGCCCGGCTGCTCGGGCATGCGGACGCGCTGGAAATGCGAGACCACGAGAATGGCGTCCTGGATGGCTATACCGAAGACCGAGATGAAGCCCATCGCCGCGGAGACCGAGAAGTTCAGCCGCGTGAAGAAGAGCATCAGCACACCTCCGGCGCAGGCGACCGGGATGTTGAAGAGCACGATGAGCGTGTTCACGACGCTGCGAACCGAGCCGTAGACGAGCAGCGCGATGACGAGGAGCGTGGCAGGGATGATCATCGCGAGCCGGATCTGCGCCTCGCGAAGCTCGTTGATCTCGCCGCTCCAGTCCATGTGCGAGTCCTCACCGACGGGGACCTTCGACGTCACCTTCGCCTGCGCTTCGGCGACGGTGCTCTCGAGGTCACGGCCGCGGACCGAGAACTTGATGGGTGTGTAACGCGTCCCGTCCTCGCGGAAGATGACCGCGGGGCTGTCCTCGATGGTGACCTGAGCGATCTGCGCGAGCGGGACCGGCGTGCCGTCGGGCGTGAAGATCATCAGCTCCTTGATGGCCTCGACCGACTCTCGATACGGCGCGAGCCAGCGCACCGAGAGATCGAAGCGACGATCGCCCTCGAAGACCTGCGTGGCCACCTTGCCGCCGATCGCGGCCTGGATGACCGCCTCGACGTTGCCGGTATTGAGGCCGTAGCGCGAGCAAGCCTGGCGATCCGGGACGATCTTGATGCTCGGCTGCCCGCTCGAGCGCACGAGCCCGAGGTCGCGGACGCCCTGCACGCCGGCGAGCACGGCCATGGCCTGCTCCGCGGTCTTCTCGTTCGCCACGACGTCGGGACCGAACACCTTGATGGAGTTCTCGCCCTTCACGCCGCTCATCGCCTCCTCGACGTTGTCGGAGATCATCTGCGAGAAGTTGAAGACGACGCCGGGGAACGAGTCACCCAGCTCCTTCGAGAGATCGTCGGTCAGCGACTCCTTCGTGACCCCCTTCCCCCACTCGCCGATGGGGCGGAGCGGCGCGAAGAGCTCGATGTTCTGGAAGCCCGCGCTGTCCGTGCCGTCGTCGGGTCGCCCGAGCTGCGAGATGACCGTGAGCACCTCCCGGTGCCGCCGGTTGTCCTCGTTGCACTGCTGGTTCTCCGGGCAGCCGCGCAGGATGGCGCGCATCCGCCCGACGTACTTCGCAGACTGTTCGAGCGACACGCTGGTGGGCAGCGTGGCGCGAATCCACAGGTTGCCTTCCTCGAGCTTCGGCATGAACTCGCCGCCCAGCGCCTTGAACAGGCCGAGACCCGCGATCACGGGCAGGAGGCCGATGAAGAGCGCCAGCTTCGGGCTGCGAATGCCGAACTTGAAGATCGGGAGATAGAGGCGCTTCAGGTGCCGCGTCGCGAAGCTGTCCTTCTCCTCGGCCGCCGCCGGGATCAGCTTCGAGGTCAATGCCGGCGTGAGCGTGAGGGCGAGGATGATCGCCGCGCCAATCGCGAACGCGTACGTGTGCGCCATCGGCGAGAAGATCACGCCCGCGACGCCGGTCATGGTGAAGAGCGGCAGGAAGGCGACGCCGATGATGAGCGTGGCGAACGAGAGCGGTCGCGCGACCTGCCGGGCGCCGGACAGGATTCGCCCTTCGATCGGGCCCTTTCCATGCGACCCGAGGAAGTGGAAGATGCTCTCCATGACGATGACCGTCGAGTCGGCGACGATGCCGAAGTCGACGGCGCCGATGGAGATGAGGTTCGCGGGGGTGCCGGTGGCGACCATGCCGCAGAAGGCCGCGAGGAGCGCGAGCGGGATGTTCAGCGCCGTGATCAGCGCAGCGCGCCAGTTCCCGAGGAACAGGAGCAGCACGAGGGTGACGAGCACCATGCCGACGACGACGTTCTCGAGGACGGTGTGCGTCGTGAGCGCGACGAGGTTGCCGCGGTCGTAGTACGGCACGATTTCCATGCCGGGCGGCAGGAGGTGGTTCGCCTTGATGAGCGCGACGCGCTCGTGGATGCCCTTCAGCGTGGTCGGCGTCTCGCCGCCGTAACGCATGAGCACCGTGCCCTGGACGATGTCGTCGTTGTCGTCGTGGCCGACGATGCCGAGGCGAGGCGTGTGGCCGATCTCGACGGTCGCCACGTCGCGGACGCGAATGGGGACGCCGGTGCGCGCAGCGACGACGATGGCCTCGATGTCGTGGACGTTCTTGACCAGGCCGACGCCGCGGATCGTGTAGGCCTGCTCGCCGAGCGTGAGGCGCTGGCCGCCGACGTTCTGGTTCGAGCTCGCGATCGCGCTCATCAGCTGATCGAGGTTCACGCCGTACGCGCGCAGGCGGAACGGGTCGACGTTGACCTGGTACTGCTTGGTCTCGCCGCCGAAGGACACGACGTCGACGACACCGGGGACCTGCTTGAACTGACGCTCGAGGATCCAGTCCTGCGCGGTCTTCAGCTGGCGGAGGTTGTGGCCCTTGCCGACGAGCTCGTAGCGGAAGACCTCGCCGATGGCGTTCCAGGGGCTGATCTGCGCCTGCACTCCCTCGGGCAGCTGCGTCATGTTGAGGCGGTTCAACACCTCCTGACGTGCTTGCTCGTAGGTGGTGCCCCAGCGGAAGTAGCACTTCACGTCGGCGAGACCGAAGAGCGATTGCGACCGCGTGTGCTGGAGGCCGGGCATGCCCGCGAGGCCTATTTCCAGGGGTACCGTGACATAGCGCTCGACGTCCTCGGCGCTCATGCCGTCGGGCTGGGCGATGATCTCGACGAGCGGCGGTACCGGGTTCGGGTACGCCTCGATGTCGAGCTCCTTGTACGACCAGAGCCCGGCGGCCACGAGCCCCAGCGCGAAGATGAACATCACGACCGGCGCGCGGACCGCGAACGCGACGAGCTTCTCGATCATCGCTCGCCCGCGAGGAGGATCGTGCCCTCCGTCACGATCTTCGCGCCGCGCTCGGGACCATGGGTCAGGGGCAGCCACTTGCCGCCCTCGGCCTCGTCGACGGTAACGGCGGTGCGCGCGAAGATGCGGCGGCCGTCGGGCGACTTGCCCTTCTCGACGAACACCGCCGTCGACTCACCGAGCCGCAAGAGCGAGTTGCGAGGGATGGCGACCGCCTTGCGCTCGTCGACGGCGATGTAGAGCGTCGCGTACATCTCCGGCTTGAAGGAGCGATCGGTGTTGTCGAGGATGCAGCGAATCTTCGCGGTGCGCGTGGCGGGATCGAGCGTGCCGGCGACCCACTCGACCTTCGCCGGGAAGACCTTGTTCGGCATGGAAAAGAGCTTCAGCGTCACCCGCGAGCCGACCTTCACGCGCGCGGTGTCCATCTCGTAGACGTCGGCCACCACCCAGAGGTGATCGAGCTCGCCGACCGTGAAGAGCTCGACGGCCGTGCCGCCTCCGTATTGACCCTGGACCTCGCCGCCCGGCGAGACGTTACGCGCCACCACCTCGCCGTCGATCTCGGCGCGGACGGCGTACGTCTGCGTGACGTTGTCGCCGGAGCCGGCGCGGAACAGGCCGGCCTTCTGCTTTGCGCGATCGACCTCGGCCTTGGCCTTGCGGAAGTTGTCCTCGGACTGCTCGTAGTCGCGCTGCGACGTGGCGTGCGCGGCGAGGAGCTCCTTCTGGCGCTCGAGGTCATGCTGCGCGGTGATGAGATCCGCGGACGCCTTGTGGAGGTCGGCGGATGCGAGGCCGATGTCCGGCGACTCCAGAACGGCGAGGACATCGCCCTTCTTCACGTGCTGGCCGACCTTCGCGTCGATGCGCGTGACGCGACCGGACACCGGCGAGAAGACGTGGTTCACGTGGGCGTCGTCGAAGGCGACCTTGCCGCTCGTGACGATGACGTCGTCGACGTCCTGCTCTTCGAGGGGCTCGACCTTGAGCTTGGCCTCGGCGATCTGAGCGTCGGTGAGCCAGATCTCGCCGATCGGCGGCTCCACACGGGTGTCGGTCTGCGCCGCGCTGTGACGGCAGCCGCCCACCGCGAGCGTCGAGGCGATCGCCGCGCAAAGAATGAGCGCGCGCGCGTAGCCATGCTTCCTCGACGCTCCGAGATTCATCGTACGAGCTCCTTGCCCACGGCCTGTTCCAGCAGAAATACCGACGTCCAGTAGTTCACGAGCTCGTTGTAGTAGCCGCTGTTGACGGCGACGTAGCTGCGCTGCGCGTCGAGAAGATCGGTCAAGGTCGCCGAGCCGGCGTTGAACTGGACCTGGGTGATGTCACGCGCGCGCTTCGCGCGTTCGAGCAGCGAGGACTCGTACCGCTCGACGACGCGGCGCGCGGTCGAGAACGTATTGACCGCCGATTCGAGGTCCGCGACGACGAGCATCTCGAGGCGACGGCGCGACAGCAGCGCGCCCTGGCGATCGGCCTCGGCTCGCGAGATCTCGCCCTGCTGCTGGTAGAAGATCGGCAAGGGCAGGCCGAGCCCGACCGAGAGCGTCGGCGGCTGGGGGGCGCTGTCGCCCGAGCCGAGCTGCTGGTACTGCACGAGCAGCGAGATGTCCGGCCAGCGATTGCGCTCGGCCAGCGTGACCTGCGCCTCTTGCTGCGCGACCTGCGCGACGGCTTGTTTCCGGTCGGGGCGGTTCTCCATCGCGGTGCGGAAGAGCGCCGGCTTGTCGACGGTGGCGACCGCATCCGGGATCTTGAAATCCAGGACTTTGCGATCGACGACGAGCTCGGGGACCGGGCCGATGGTGCCGAGCAGGATGGCGAGCTCGATCTCTTGCTGGCGCTGCTCGCGAAGGGCGAGGTCGACCTCTTGCTGCGCGCGCAGGCCCTCTTGCTCGACGCGTGCGAGCTGGCCTTCGTCGATGACGCGCGGATAACGCACGCGATTGATGTCGACGGACTTCTGCAGCGACGCCGCGACCTCACGCGCGAGATCCACGCGTGCGCGCGCGGCTGCGGTCTGGATGTATTGCGTCTTCACCTGCGCGACGACGACGCGCTCGGCGTTGGCGCGACCGAACTTGGATGCCTCGAGCGCGCGCCTGGCGACGTCCGCGCGGAGCTTCCGCTTGCGGGTGATCGCGCCCTCGATCAGGCCTTGGTCCGAGAGCGTCGCGAAGACGCCCCATGGCGTGGGGCAGTTGCCGGAGAAGCAATCGACGCGGCGTGCTGGACCGGCGGTGATGGCTGGGTTCGGCGTCTGCCCGGCGATGCGGACCTCGGCCTCGGCGGCGCGGACCGCAGAGGTCGCTAGCAGGACGTCGTAACCGCGCGTACGCGCGAGAGCGACGGCGTCCGCGAGCGACAGCACCTGAGCGGCCACCTGGGGCGCGAGGGTCGGGGGCGGCTCCTCGTCGGCGCGCGCCGGTGTCGTGAACGAGGTCGTAGAAATCACCGCAGCGATGACCAGCGAACCGATGGAGAAGACACGGTTGGCCGTCATTACGCGTCGCAGCTTGGCATCGAAGCGTGACAGCAAGATTAACTCCGGATTAAGAGTCTGTAAGGTGGCAGGGACCGGGGGACCCGATGCTAGCCTTAGCGCGGTGAAGGTTCTTGTCGTCGAGGACGACGTGAAGCTCTCGCGCTTCCTCGTGCGCGTCCTCGTCGAGGAAGGCTTTGCGGCAGATACTTGCGCGACCGGTGCGCAAGCGCTGTCGCAAGCGCCGTCGGGGATCTACGACCTCATCGTCCTCGACTGGATGCTGCCGGACGTCGACGGGCTGTCCGTCTGCCGGCGCCTGCGGGAAGAAGGCCTCTCCACCCCGATCCTGATGCTGACCGCCCGCGGCGAGCTCCGCGAGCGCGTCCTCGGCCTCGAGACCGGGGCTGACGATTTCCTCGTCAAGCCCTTCGAGGTCGAGGAGCTGGTGGCCCGCATCCGGGCGCTGGTCAGGCGCGCATCGGGGTTCGCCAAGCTGGGCATCGGCGCTCTCGAGCTGGATCGCGTCGGACGCGAGGTGACGCTCGGCGGGCAGGTCCTCGACCTCACGTCGCGCGAATACGCTCTCCTCCTCGACTTCGTTCACCACGCGGAGAAGATCGTCACGCGCACCGAGCTGCTCTCCCGGGTGTGGGGCACGAGCTTCGATCCAGGATCGAACCTCGTCGAGGTCCACGTGAGCCGACTTCGCGACAAGCTCGGCGACCACGCGTGGATGATCGAGACGGTCCGTGGCGCGGGGTACCGCCTGACGGCCACGCCGCCGAAGTAGCGGCGCCATGAAATTTCGCACTCGCCTCGTGCTCACGTTGTCCGCGGCGACGGCGGTCACGGTGGCGAGCGCGTTCGGCAGCGCGTCCTTCGTCGTGGAGCGCTCCGAGGAGCGCCAGCTCGACGAGGCCCTCCGGGCCGAGGCCCATCTCGAGGCCGGAGAGATCGCCGGGCAGCGGGGCTTTCTGCACGTGAACAACCGCGGGGGCGCGCAGGCCGACGACATCGGACGCCTCAAGAAGTACGCGGTCATCTACGAGGACCACGGGCGCGTCGTCGACATCACCTCCACGTTCGCGAGCGGCGCTCCGGCCTTCAAGACCATCGAGCACCCGCCGCTGACGGCCTTCGACTTCTGGTACAAGAACGAGCATCTGCGCGGCGTCTTCGTCGCGATTCCCGAGCACGAGCACGAGGTGCTCCTCCTCGCCGCGCCACGCAGCGACATGGAGAAGGACAATGAGTTCCTCCGGCAGGTGATGCTGGCGGCGGCGTTGCTCTCGATCGGCTTCACGGTGCTCGTCACGTGGCGCGTCGTCCGTAGGTTGACCCGCGGGCACGATGCCATCACCGACGCCGCGCGGCGCGTCGCGGCGGGCGATCTCGCGGCGCGCACGTCGCTGCGCTCCGGCGACGACGAGGTGGTGCAGCTCGCCCACGACGTCGACGAGATGGTGCGTCGCCTCGAGATCCTCGTCGAGGGCCAGCAGCGCTTCATCGCGCACGCCGCTCACGAGCTGCGCTCGCCGCTGACGTCGCTCTACGGCGAGCTACAGCTCGCGCTCCGTCGCTCGCGGAGCGCCGACGAGTACCGCAGCGCCATCGAAGAAGCGCTCGACTCCGCGCGACGCCTCAAGGCGCTCGCCGAGGATCTCCTCGCCCTCGCGCGCATCGGCGCCGAACGGGAGCCCTCGCAGACGCCGGTGGCGCTCGACGAGGTGGCGCGGAACGCAGCCTCGTGGGTCTCACAGGAAGCGGCGCGACGCGGCGTCGAGGTCACGATCGACGCCGATGGATCGACGGTGCTCGGACACGCGATCGACCTCGAGCGGCTGCTCAGGAACCTGATCGACAACGCCGTCCGGCACTGTCCCGAGGGCGGGCACGTCCGCGTCGAGGCCCGAAGCCAGGGCGACACCGTGGAGCTCTCGGTGATCGACGACGGGCCCGGCGTCCCGGCGGACGAGCGCGATCGCGTGTTCGAGCCATTCTTCCGGGCGGCGAGCGAGCGGCGGCGCGACGACGGCTCCGGCCTCGGCCTCGCGATCGTCCGGGAGATCGCACGCGTCCA
>JAYTZB010000500.1:0-4251 GCA_043742085.1 Polyangiaceae bacterium | reverse complement strand
GCGCGCATCATCGTCTGGAGCATGGGGCGACGCGCGGGCACCGAGCGCCCCGGGCCCTCGCCGCGACCGCGATCTCCCGCCTCGGCCGGGGCCTCCTCGCCGGCGGCGCCGCGCGCGCCGGTGGCACGTGACGCCGGGCCGGCGCCCTCACGCTCGGCGACGGTCAACAAGCGCCGAGCATCCTCGCGCTCGCGACGCGTGCCCTCGATGCGTACCGGCTTCTTCCGCACGTTCCGTCGCTTTCGGCGCTCCTCGCGGCCGCGCTCGCGTCGCTCCTCGTTGCGCGCACGACCCGCGCGCCACGCGCCGCGCCGACTCGCTCCGATGAGATCGTTGTCGGGTGCCCACGCGATGAGCTTGTACGCATGCGCGAGGACCACCAGCGCGTCGGCGAGCTGCTCGTCGAGATCGCTGGAGTGAGCGAGCGCGACCTCGCGCTTCACGCTCCACCCGATCCACAGCGCGCGGCGGCTGCGCTGGCTGTCGTCGAGGAGCGCGCGCACGTCGTCGGCGCTGGCGTTCTCCGCGCTGGGGAAGCTCGGTACGCCGATGACGCCGATCGCGAACTCCTGCGGCAGCGTCTCGAAGAGCGTCGTCAGCTCGAGGAGACGCGTGGGGTCGGCGAGGCGCGCGCGGAGGTTCTTCGCGTCGGCTTCGGCCTCGGGACAGATCTCGAGCGCCACCTCCACGTGGACGCTGTCGATGGTGAGCGCCAGGTACGCATGACCGCGCAGCGGGTCGACGTCGGGGGCGATGCGCGGGACGCCGGAGCGTCCGAACTGATCGCGCACGAAGACCACACGCTGCGCGATCGCCCGGGGTGCACGCGACGAGATGTGCTGATCGACCTCGTCCGGTACGACCACCTCGAGGGCGAGACCGAGCTGCTCGAGACGCGGGACGATGCCACGCGCCCAGACCTCGATGCGGTTTCGAAGGGCGCGCCGCTGCGCCGCAGGCACGGGGCGCCCCGCCTGACCGGCGCGCGAGGGCGGCCCGGTCGGCTCGAGGAACGCGTCGAAGTCGGCGCTCGAGAGTCCGAGCTCGGCGAACGCGGCAAGAGCGCCTTCCGGCGCAGCGGCCTTCACGAAGGTCGAGGATACGGCGACCTTCTACCGTGTCAACGTCGACACGCCACAAGTAGCGAGAATATCAGCATTTGCCCCCTGCGCAGACGTACCATTGACGCAACGCGTTAGCGTCCCCATAGTCGTCTCATGGAGTTGTCGGCCATTCCTTCCGCTGCCGCCGGTGGCGGTGCCGGTGCCGGTGCCGCACGCGCGCGAGCGGTCGCGGGCGATGCGCACGCTGTCACCGCGGACGTCGCGGCGCGCGGGCGCCCCTCACGCGCGAGCGTCGTGCCTCGCTCGCGCGCGCGTCCCGGAACGAGCCTCGGACACGAGGTGTTGCTCGCGCTGATCATGGCCGTCGCGATGACCGCGACGGTGTTCCTCTATCGATGAAAAGCGTGGTAGATCCGCCATCGTGCCCCGCTCGCCCAAGACTTCGACCGCCGGCGCGCCCGCGAAGAAGGCGGCCGCGAGCGCGCGCGCGAAACCCAAGAAGGCGACCAAGGCCGCGGCTCCGAAGGACGACCTCGACGCGTCGGCAAGCACGAGTGAGACCGAGGAGAGCGAGGCCGAGCACGAAGGCGGCGGCGACGCGGACGACGGCGCCGCCGACGTAGCCGGTGACGAAGACGCGCTCGCCGAGCCGCGTGACAGCGAGCCCGACGTCGAGGTCGAAGGCGCCGATGCCGACGGCGACGTCCACTCGGTGCCGCTCTCGCGCGATCTCGCGCGCGGCGTCAGCTCCTCGATGGAGCGCCTCGACCCGATGGCCGCGTACCTTCGCGAGATCCAGCGGCACCCGCTGTTGACTCCCGAGGAGACGCACGCGCTCGCATCGAAGTTCATCGCCACGCAAGATCCCAAGCTGGCCGCGCGCCTCGTGACCGCCAACCTGCGGCTCGTCGTGAAGATCGCGTACGAGTACCGGCGCGCCTACAAGAACATCATGGACCTCGTGCAGGAGGGCAACATCGGCCTCATGCAGGCGGTCAAACGCTACGATCCGTACCGCGGCGTGAAGCTGTCGTCGTACGCGGCGTGGTGGATCCGCGCGTACATCCTGCGGTTCATCCTCAACAACTGGCGCCTCGTGAAGCTCGGCACCACGCAGGCGCAGCGCAAGCTGTTCTTCAACCTGCGGAAGAAGCGCTCCGAGCTCCTGGCGATGGGCATCGATCCCACCAACGAGGAGATCGCGAAGCAGCTCAACGTCCCCGAGAGCGACGTCGCCGAGATGGATGTCCGCCTCGCGCAGAGCGAGAAATCGCTGGATGCGCCGGTGGGCGACGCCGACGGCCGATCGATCGCCAAGGTCGACATGATGCCGAGCGTCGGGGCCGGGCCCGAAGCGCAGATGGCCGACAACGAGCTCCAGGCGCTCGTGAAGGACAAGCTCGCCGAGTTCCGCAGCACGCTCATCGGCAAGGACAAGGACCTCGCGATCTTCGATCTGCGCCTCGTCGCCGATGATCCGCTCACGCTCCAGGACCTGGGCGACAAGTTCGGGATCTCGCGCGAGCGCGTCCGCCAGCTCGAGCAGCGATTGCTCGGCCGCCTCCGCGACTACTTGAAGCGCGAAATGGGCGACGCCACCGATTCGCTCTGATCAGGAAGCGAAGAGCGACGTGGCAGGCACCCTGTATGTCGTCGCCACCCCCATCGGGAACCTCGGCGACCTGACGTTGCGTGCGATCGACGTGCTCAAGAGCTGCGATCGCGTCGCGGCCGAGGACACGCGCCGTACGCGCCAGCTCCTCTCGCACCTCGGCATCGAGGGCAAGCCGCTCGACGCGTTGCACGCGCACTCAACGGCGCGCGACGTCGCGAAGCTCGTCGAGCGCCTCGAGGCCGGTGGGTCCATCGCGCTCGTCACCGATGCCGGAACGCCGGCCGTGAGCGACCCCGGAGATGCGCTCGTGAAGGCGGCGATCGCTGCGAGCACGCGCGTCGTGCCGATCCCGGGCGCGAGCGCGGTCCTGGCCGCGCTCGTCGCGAGCGGGCTCGCCACGGGCGTCGGCTTCCGCTTCGTGGGTTTTCTCCCGCGCGACGGCGCCGCTCGACGCGACGGCGTCGCGACGCTGTGCGCGACGCCCGAGCCGGTCGTGATGTTCGAGTCCCCGGAGCGCACGCAGGCCACGCTGGCCGAGCTCGCCGACGCGATGCCCGAGCGTCCCGCGTGCGTGGCGCGCGAGCTCACGAAGGTCCACGAGGAGGTGGTGCGAGGAACGCTCGCCTCGCTCGCGAAGGAGCGTGACGCGTGGCGCGGCGAGATCGCCATCGTCCTCGGCGGCTGGTCTCCCGACATGCGCAGCGAGGAGATCGACGACGACGCCATCGATGCGCGCATCGATCGTGAGCTCGAAGGCGGCACGCACGCGAAGACCGTCGCTGACGTCGTCGCCGCGTGGAGCGGGCGACCGCGCCGCGTGATCTACGAGCGCGTCGTGCGCCGCAAATCAAGCCGGCGCGGCGACGGATGACGGAGCGCGTGAGGACGGCGGCGGCAGCATCATCGACGGGACGCGCAGCGGAAGCGGCGCCTTTCCCGCGCTCGCCCTCGTCGACGGCGCCCGCGGCGAGCGACGCGACGGTGCCCCCCCGGACTCGCTGCGCGCGGCGCGGATCTCGCGGAACCAGTAGGTAGCCGCGGCCGCTGCGCCACAGACCGCGGTGGCGGCGAGGAGCACGTTCTTGCCGGGCATCTTCGCGATCACCGCGAGCACGGTCGCGAACTCGAGGACCGTCGCCACCTTGCCGATGCGGTTGGCCTTGCGATCGATCTCGGTGAGCCGTGCTCGCTTGCTGATGAGGACGCGGACCGCGAGCGGTAGCTCACCGAGCTCACGCGTGGCAAGAAGCAGCGCCGCGACGGGCGAGAGCATTCCTGTCGCGACGAGCGTGCCTAGCACCGAGGCGGCGAAGGCCTTGTCGGAGACGCCGTCGACGAGCGCGCCGACCGGCGTCGCCTGGCCGAGCTTGCGCGCAGCCCATCCGTCGAGGATGTCGGTGAGGCCCGCGAAACCCAGGATTCCCAGCGCGAGCGGCGCGTTCCCCGCCGCGAGGGGAAACGCGACGGCGAGCGGAACGCGCGCGGCGCTGAGGAGGTTGGGCACCAAGACGAGATCGTTGATTCGGTACTCGCTCACGAGAGCAAGAGCTGCACGAAGCGCGCCCGGCACGC
>JAYTZB010000499.1:0-1678 GCA_043742085.1 Polyangiaceae bacterium | reverse complement strand
CGCGCGCGAGTTCGTCGAGGAGGGTCACTCAGGTACCGATCCGCATCGCCCCGCGTTCCGTTGCATGCTCGAGGACGCCCTCAGGCCGGGGAGCGACGTCGCCGTCATCGTCGTGCACCACTCGTCGCGATTCACGCGCGACGCGATGCAGGCGCGCGTCGTGAAGACTAAGCTGCGGCGCGCGGGGGTGCGCGTGTGCTCGGTGAGCCAGGACCTGCCCGACGATCCGATGGGCAAGCTCATGGAGGGCTTCTTCGAGTGCATCGACCAGTACGAGTCGGAGCTGAATGGTCTGCGCACATCGGCGGCGCTGACCGAGGCCGTGCGACAAGGCTACTTCCCTGGCTCACGGCCGCCGTTCGGCTTCCGCACGCGCGCCGTGGCGATCCGCGACGGCGTGGTGCGACACGTACTCGAGCCGGAGGAACGGGAGGCGGAGATCGTGCGCGAGATCTTCCGCCTTTACGTCACGCGCGGCGGCGCGAAGGCAGTCGTGCGCACCTTGAACCAGCGCGGGCTCCGGTACCGAACCGGCGTGGCGTGGGCCAAGGGCCTCGTGCTCGATGTGCTCGACGAGGCCGCGGCGGTCGGGACCTACTACTGGGGTCGGCGCCGAGGCGGCGTCGTGCGCCCGCGCGAGGAGTGGTTGTCGATCGCGGTGAAGCCGATCGTCGATGTCGACGTGCACGCGCTGGCGCTACGCCTTCGACGCGAGCGCGACCTCGGCTCTGCGGGTGGGCGCGCCGTGGCGCATCCGCTAGGCGGTCTGGTGGTCTGCGGCCGATGTCGCGCCAGCTGCCAGCTCGAGACGTCGGGCAAGACCATCGACGGGAATCGATACCGCTACTGCTATTACCGCTGCCGCACGTACTGCCGCGCGGGCAAGGAGGAGTGTCCAGGAGTGCGCGTAGCGACGGAGGTGCTCGACGCCGCGGTGGTCGGATACCTCGCGGAGATCCTGTGCTCACCCGCGCGCGCCGAGGCACTCGAAGAGATCGCGACGCGGCGCGGCCTCGTGGTCGGCGATCTCGCCGAGACATGGCGCGCGCTCGTCACCGCCGACCACGACGTCGGGCGCGCCTATGCGATGCACCTCGTCCAGCGCGTCGAGCTTTACGACGACTACGCGATCGTCGTTGCGAAGACCGCCGCCGGAGGGGTGTAAGAGAATCGACGGGCGACTCGGTCCGACCTGAACCGCGAACGCTCGGCCGAATCCGAACGGAAACCGCGGCCTTTTGAGGGCCGCGGTTTCTCTTACTACCGTGACCTCTCAGCTCCGACTGTAGGACTCGAACCTACGACCCGGCGATTAACAGTCGCCTGCTCTACCAACTGAGCTAAGTCGGAATGGGCCGGAAGAAGTAGCTTTCCGCGCACTTCCCGTCAAGGATCCGCGCGATTCAGCGCTTGATCGGGCCGGCGTCCCGCGCTCCTGCGTCAGGCATCGCCGCCAGCGCCACGCCCGCATCGTCGTGCACCCCGATCGCATAAAACGCCCCATTTTTCGGGGTTTCGACTGATTTCATCTCCATCTTGGTCGACGCGTCTTCGATGATTGCAAGCTGCGCGACGAGACGCTCCTTCGCTTTTCCGTCCATCTGCGCCGACCCATCGCGGAGGATCCGCGCCTCCTCCTTCCACAGAGTGAGCGCCCCCATCCCCGCGCGCCACAACC
>JAYTZB010000498.1:0-3190 GCA_043742085.1 Polyangiaceae bacterium | reverse complement strand
CTCGCGAACGCCGCCGCCGCGCCGACGAGCGCCGCGCAGCTCACGCAGGGCGAGACGACGCTCAAGGCTTCGAAGAACGAAGCCACCGTCACCAACGCGCTCCCCGATGCGCCGGCGCGACCTGCGGCGGTCGCCGGCCTCGATGCGGCCGCGCTCGCGAAGACGAAGGGCTCGGTCGCCGTCGAGGACGCTACCGGCCACGCACTCGATGCATTCTACACTTCTCTCGCGAAGACGCGCGCGAAGCAGCCCGGCGCAGTGACGCGCATTCTGCACTACGGCGACAGCGTCATCACCAGCGACTACGTCTCCGGCACGATGCGCCGGAAGATGCAGGCCGAGCTCGGTGATGCCGGACACGGCTTCATCCTCGTGGCGAATCCGTGGGAGTGGTACTTCCATAACGACGTCGTGCACGGCGCCGGCGAAGGCTGGAGCTCGAGCCGCATCACCGGCCCCACGACGAAGGACGGCATGTACGGCCTCGGCGGCGTGACGTTCACGGGAACGCCGGGCGCGAGCGCGTTCTTCGGCACCTCCGACAAGGGCACGCACGGCAAGAAGGTCTCGCGCTTCGACGTCTACTACCTGGAGACACCGGGCGGCGGCGAGGTCGAGGCGAAGATCGGCACCACCGTCGAGCGCTTCTCCACGAAGGGCGAGTCGAAGGCGTCGCGCATCAAGTCGTTCACCGTCGCGGACGGCGAGGCGAAGATGACGCTCCGGGTCATGAGCGGCAGCCCGCGGCTCTTCGGCGTCGCGCTCGAGCGTGACGGGGCCGGCATCGTCTATGACGCGCTCGGTGCCAACGGCGCGCGCGCCGAGCTGCTCGGTTCGATCAACCCCGCGCACCTCGCCGAGCAGATGGCGCTGCGGAAGCCTGCGCTGATCGTCCTGCAATACGGCACGAACGAGAGCGAGGCGCCGGGCCTCGCGCGCGACTACGAGAAGACGCTCGGCGCCGTGGTCTCGATGATCAAGGCGGCGGCGCCCAACGCGTCGATCCTCATCGCGGCGCCGCTCGATCGCGCGGAGACGAGCGAGGGCGGCGCGCTCCGCACGAAGCCGATCATCAAGAGGCTCGTCGCGGCGCAGCGCAACGTCGCAAAGGAGAGCGGCATCGCGTTCTACAACACCTTCGAGGCCATGGGCGGCGAGGGCTCGATGGCGAAGTGGATGAAGACCGGCCTCGGCGGCGGTGACCTCACGCATCCCACGCCGCAGGGCGCAGAGGCGCTCGGCGACCTCTTCTACAGCTCGCTCACCACCGGCTTCGAGGCCTGGCTCTCGCGCCACCCCGACGCCGCGAAGCCGTAGCTACTCGGTCGCTTCCGGCGCGATCGGCGCCTGGCCGGGCGGAATGATGACGGCGTTCGAGATGTCGAGGCTCTTCGGCGCGGTGGTCGCCGGGAGGCCCGCGTCGCGGCGCCATCCCGCGTAGCTGCGCATCACGTCCGAGGCGAACGAGCTGCCCAGCTGCGCGTAGCCTTCGCGTGTAAGATGCACGCGATCCTTCTGCGCGCGGGGCGGGTCCTCGGAGGCCCAGCCGGCGACCGTGCCCTCGCCGCCCATCGCCTCGAGCTGGTTGTAGAATGCACATCCCGCGGCCTCGGCGACGCGGCGCTGCGAGTTGATGACCTCGAGCAGCTTCGGTGACGTGACCCACATGCCCTCGCTGCTCTGGATGGCGCGATCGGGCGGGCCCATCAGCATGCACGAGGCGGTGGGAACGGCGCGGGCGACGCGGCCGAGGAGATCGACGAGCTGGCGTTCGTACGTCTGCGAGGGCATGCCCTCGTCGGTCGATTCGTTGGTGCCATACGCGAGGACCACCAGCGCGGGCGCGCGGTGCTTCAGCTGCTCGGCCCAGTGCGTCTCGTTCCACTGGAGGCACGTCGTCACGCGCGCGCCGTTGATGCCGAGCGCGTCGAACACGATGCCAGGCTGCGCGCGGTCGAGAGAGACGCCGAAGACGCGCACGTCGCCGTCGCCGGTGGCGCGCACCTCGAGCTGGTGGGCCGCGGCCTCGCTGACGTCGAAGGTGCGGAAGGCGCTGGTGGTGCCGGGACCGCGCGTGGAGACGCGCACCACGCGGACGCCGTCCACGAGCACGTCGAACGAGCCGCCGCTCGGCTGCTCGAGATAGGCGACCTCGGTGCGCGCGGTCTTCGCGATGATGTCGGTCCACGCGCGCGCGCCGTGCGACCGGGTCTCGACGCCGATGCCGGCGAGCCCGTACATGCCGTCGCCGTTGAACCTGCCCTTGGCGAGGTGCCCGCGCTCCGACGACCACTCGTTCGACATCCCGCAGCGGACGCCGTCCTGGTAGTAGCCCTTCCACGGCTTGCCGATGGCGACGAAGCCGCGACCGCCGTCGCCGAAGCGGCCCTGGAGGGCGCGCCGGATGACCGCCGTCTCCATGTCCGCAGCGGTGTGCGAGTCGCCGAACTGCACGATGCGCACGTCCTCGGTCGACTGGCCGCTCTCGAGGCGGGCGAGCGAATCGAAGAACCGGCGCAGCGCGGCGGGTCGCTCGAGCGCGCCCACCACCGACGCGCGCGTGGCGGCCGCGATGCTCACCGGGGTCTCGGCGAGGCGACCCTGCGGAGAAGCGGGGTCCCCGAGCTTCGAAAGGCCGTCGAGTGACGAGGACTTCGGCTTCTCCACGGCGTCCCCGCAGCCGGGGAGGACCACGGCCGCGCAGGCGAGGCACGCGAGGGCCGTCGTGAGGATAGAACGTCGCACGCCCCCCAAATCTGGCACATCGTCGCCCTTCGCCGGAAGTTTGTTTAGCGTGGCAGCGTGAGGGACGCGGACCAGGCCCCGAAAGACGCGGATCCGGCGGGATCCTCGCAGCCTCCGCGCGCCTCGCAACCTCCGCATGCGCCACGTCCCTGGAAGGGCGCCTGGCGCCTCGCCTTCGCGCTCGTGTGGGTGACGACCCAGATCGCGCTCGTCATCACCGCCGATCGCCGACCCGATGGCGCCTTCGGTTTTCGCATGTTCAGCGAGTCGAGCACGCTCGAGGTCGCGCTCTATCGCGAGGTGACCGGCGACGACGGCCAGCTGGCGCGCGTCCACGTCGACGACGGCGTCTGGTCGGCCCACGACGGCTCGGGCGCATCGCATCGCCACGCCTGGAACGAGCGTGTTCGTCGTCGGGAGCTCGCGACGTTCGACGTCGAGATGA
>JAYTZB010000497.1:0-4405 GCA_043742085.1 Polyangiaceae bacterium | reverse complement strand
GCGAGCGCGTGGCCGAGCGCCGCTCGTGGATACGCATCGGGGGACATCGCCACCGACCTCCACTGCGGCGGCCATGCCCCGAGCGCGCCGTCGAGCACGGCGGGCAGCACACCAGCGCGAGCGAGGCTGCTCTTGCCGGAACCGGAAGGGCCGACGAGGGCGACGAGCCCCCGCGCGCGGAGGAGCTCGAGCGCGGAGGCCACGTCGGTCGCGCGGCCGAAGTAAACATCGCGGTGCCTCGCGTCGAAGGCCTCGAGACCGCGGAAGGGGCCCTCGGTCGGTAGCTTTCGCGCGAGGCCGCGCTGCACGCGGCGCAAGCGTTCGAGCTCGCAGGCCACCCACTCGGCGCGCTGCGGTCGGCCCTGTCGCTTCGGCGTGACGAGCGAGTCGACGAGGCGTGCCACGCCCTCGGGCACCGATGGCGCGAGGTCACGCACGAGCGGCGGCGCGGCCAAGCCGAGCGCGATGTTCGTACGGATGCGCGCCACCGACGCTGAATCGTTCCCGTCGCTGGCAGGCAATCGCCCTGTGAGGCATTCGTAGAGCATCGCGCCGAGCGCGTAGAGATCGCTCGTTGCGTCGGCAGGCGCGCCCTCGGCGAGACACGCGGGGTCAATGTACCCCATGGTGCCCGCGATGGCGTCGGTGCCTTCGCCGTGCTCGTCGGAGGCGTGCATGGTCCGCTCCGACGCGGCGGTATCGCGCGAGACGAGCAGCGCAGCGTCTTGCGTGGCCACCCCGCCGCGAACACTCACGACGACGGCACCTTCGGAGCTGGCTCCCGCTCCGGTCCGACCTACCGGCGCGACCGCAACGCGCGCTGACGAGCGCGCCAGCTCCGGCGCGCCGCGTCGCGCACGTACGGCGATGCCGAAGTCGATCAGCTTGTACACGCCGCCCGCCTCGATGACGTTGCCGGGCTTCACGTCACGGTGCACGAGGCCGGCGGCGTGAACCGCCGCGAGGGCCGAGGCCATGGACGCTCCGATCTCGAGCGTCGCATCGATCGGGAGCACGCGCTCCTTGTCGAGGCGATCGGCGAGCGACGTTCCGCGGACGTGCTCCATGGCGAGCCCGAGGATGGTGCCGCTGGGCTCCTCGACGAGCTGGAAGAAGCGCACCACGTTGGGGTGCTCGACGCGACAAAGCGCACGAGCCTCCTCGATGATGCGTTCGCGCGCCTGTGACCGCGTGCCGACGGTGCCGGTGGGACCCCCGACGTCGTCGATCGCGAAGAGCTTGAGCGCGACAGTGCGGAGCTCGGCACCGCCGTACTCCTCGGCGGCGAGGTAGACCGGCGCGAAGCCGCCTTCACCGAGCTCGGCGACGAAGCGGAACGGACCGAGTCGAGGAGGTGATGAAGACGCGAGGAGCCGTGCGATGGCCGCGTTTTGCGGCGTCCCTGTCGTCACTCACCTTCGCCCTGCACGAGGAGCTGATTGGAGATCGAGTAGCTGGTGACCGTGCACGGGATGCCGTCGCCGTTGGTATCGCCCTTGGCTACCGTCACGTAGAAGGGGTCGGTCGCCGCGATGGAGAGAGGGAGAGGCTGCGAGCTGCAGCCTCCGCCGAGGCAAGCGACCGTCGCGTAGCCGAACATGACCGGTGCGCCAGGTTCCACCGCGAGCTTCCTCCAGGCGAGCTGGTCGCCGCCCGCACAGTTCAAGCACTTCGCACCCCAGGCAGTGACGAACTTGCCGGGGCTGGCGGCCGGGTAGAAGGACGTGTCGTCCATGGACACGGATGCGTAGACGCCCTTCTCGACCTTGTAGGCCTCCTGGGCCCCGCGGATGCCGGCCGTGATTTGCTTTGCCTCCGCGGTCCGCGCGGTCGCCGTGTAGCTGCGGTAGCCGAGGATGGCGAGCACGGCCAGCACTCCGACCACGACGACGACGATCATGAGCTCGATGAGGGTGAAGCCGCGCTGCCGGTGATGACAGTGCGAGGGGACGGTCTGCATGCGCGTTCAAGGCTCCGTGGGGCTCGGGAGGGACCCGAGGGATCTTATCGCGGCGTCGCGGATGAGCAAACCGGGCGCCAAAGAGGGGGCGCTCGTGGTAATCGGTCGCACATGCGAACAGTGCTCGGGATGTCACGAAGAGGGTCGGTTTCGATGCTGCTGGTCGGCGCGGTCTGCGCGCTGGCGGGCATGACGACGGGCTGCTCGAAGCGAGTGGAGGAGCCGCCGCAGAGCGAGTTCAAACCCACCGAAGCGCCGCCGCTGCCCCCCGGGCCCGAGAAGCTCGAGATCGTCGATGACGTGGTCGGCACGGGTCCCGAAGCGAAGAAGGGCGACACCGTCAAGGTGCACTACACGGGCACGCTCCTGAACGGGAAGCAGTTCGACAGCTCTCGCGGCAAGGACCCGTTCCAGGTGACGATCGGCCAGGGTCAGGTCATCAAGGGCTGGGACGACGGGCTCCCCGGCATGAAGGTCGGCGGAAAGCGAACGCTGACGATCCCGTGGCAGCTCGCGTACGGCGAGAAGGGGAGCGGCGCGACGATCCCGGCGAAGGCCGCGCTGAAGTTCGAAGTGGAGCTCATGGAGATCGTCCCGCCGGCGGGGCCGGCAGACGCGGGCAAGGAGGCGGGCGCAGCGAAGCCGGCGAAGGACGCTGGCGCGAAGAAGTAGCCAACGAAGGTCCTACGTGGGAGCCGTTCGCTTCGCTCTGCGCTGTCCCTTCGGACATGGGTACGCCTCGCGCAGGGTAATCGCGACGGCGCGAAGCGTCGGTTCGAGCGCCGAGCCCTTGCGCCAGATCATCGCGATCGTTCGACGAGCGGCCGGTCCGGCGAGCGCGCGCACGTGAAGGCGCGCGCGCTTCGTCTCGGTCTCCACGGCGATCGCTGGGATGAGGGTGATCCCGGCACCCCCGGCCACCATCTGGACGAGCGTCGGGAGGCTGGTCGCACGAAAGGCTCCTTCTCGTAGCACCGCCGAGGTGCACGCCTGGAGCGCCTGCTCGCGAAAGCAATGCCCCTCTTCGAGGAGGAGCAGGTCCTCGCCGCGCAGCTCTGCCTCCGTGACCGGAGAGCTCGTGGCCGCGAGCGGATGCTCGCGTCGCGTCACGAGCACGAACGGATCCGTGGCGAGGATCTCCTGCGCGACGTCGCCGATGTCGGCTTCGAGCGCGAGAACGGCGCCCTCGAGCTCGCCCTCCGCGAGCCTCGCCACGACGACCTCGGTCTTCTCTTCCGTCCATGCGATGCGCAGGCGCGGGAACTTCTTGCGCAAGGTCGGGGTGACAGACGGAAGCAGATAGGGCGAGATGGTCGGGATCACGCCGAGCCGGAGCGTTCCCGCCAGAGGATCACCGGTGCTGTCGGCGGCTCGTCCGAGCTCGTCGGCCTCGAGCAGGAGTCGCCTCGCCCGCTCCACGAGATCGCGGCCTGCGAGCGTGAGGAGCACCTTCTTGCGACTGCGCTCGAACAAGCAGACGCCGAGGCCCGTCTCGACCTGGGCGAGCTGCGCGCTGAGCGAGGGCTGGGAAACGTGGCAGCGAGCTGCAGCGCGATGAAACGAGAGCTCGTCGGCGACAGCCACGACGTACTGGAGCTGGCGAAGCGTGAAGGGGTGCGGGCGGGAGCTCATGGTGGAGGCGACTGGTAGTCCAAGGCTATCAATACCATCTAATCAATCGATTGGATGCGCGCATACGCGCGGGCTAGCTTGAGCGCATGTCGGGTGGGAGCCGCGGATGCGAGCTCCGATCCGATCGCACGAAGGAAAGAGGATCGTCATGACGAGGTTGAACGTACGGAGAGTCGTTCTGATGGCCGTGGCCGCGTGCTCGGCCACCGCATGCGGGGGAGCGGGCGCGCGCCCGGGTCCCGAGAACGCCGCGAACGCGGCCGCGAAGGGGACCTTGGTCACCTCACCCGAGCCGAAGTCGGAGCCCGGCCTTGCCGCGCGCGCGCAGTCGCCGAACAACCAGTTCTGGTGGCCCGAGCGGCTCGACCTGTCGCCGCTTCGTCAGCACTCGGCCGAGTCCGATCCGATGGGAAAGGACTTCAAGTATGCCGAGGCGTTCAAGAAGCTCGATCTCAAGGCGGTGAAGAAGGACATCGCGCAGGTCCTCTCGACCTCGCAAGCGTGGTGGCCGGCGGACTACGGCAACTATGGGCCGTTCTTCATCCGCATGGCGTGGCACAGCGCCGGCACCTACCGCGTCACCGACGGGCGGGGCGGCGCGGGAGGCGGGCAGCAGCGGTTCGAGCCGCTGAACAGCTGGCCCGACAACGCGAACCTCGACAAGGCGCGGCGTCTGCTCTGGCCGATCAAGCAGAAGTACGGGCACAGCATCTCGTGGGCCGACCTCATGGTCCTCACCGGAAACGTCTCGCTCGAGACGATGGGCTTCAAGACCTTCGGCTATGCCGGTGGCCGGCGTGATCAGTGGGAGGC
>JAYTZB010000496.1:0-1797 GCA_043742085.1 Polyangiaceae bacterium | reverse complement strand
ATCGCCGGTCGCGTCATCGCCGGTCGCGGAGGCTCCTGTCGGGACCATCAGCGCAGCGCTTCGAGCGCGTCCTTCGGTCGCGAACGACCAAACGACGCCCTCGGCCGCGTCGGCGGTCCCCACGCTTTCTGCCGATGCCCTCGTCGAGGAGACACGTCTCTTGCGCGAGGCCAACGCGGCGACGCGCGCGGGGGATCCGGTGCGCGCGCTCACGCTTCTCGAAGAGCACGCCCGTCGCTTCCCGCGGGGCGTCCTCGGCGAAGAGCGTGACGCCGAGCGTGTGCTCGCGCTCTGCGCGGCGGGCAGGACCGCCGAGGCCCGCGGGGCAGCGCAACGATTCCTCGGCGCGCGGCCCGGCTCCGCGCTGGCGGGCCGCGTCCGATCGTCGTGCGGCGACCCCTGAATCGCGGCGCGTCGATTCGGGTGATCTTTTTTTGACGGTTCGCCCACCGCGCCGGCCACGAAGGGACAAGAGACTCTTGGCGATGCTTGAGGAAAGGGATCACGTGATGAAGAACGCAAACGTCGTGGCAATCGGCTGTCTCGCGCTCGGGGTGGGTCTCGTGGTCGCCGCGTGCGGCGGCTCGAAGGACGTCCCCGTCCTCCAGAACAACGGCTCGAATCTGGGCGCCATCGACGCCGGCACCGGGAAGTGCGGAGACAAGGCATGTGCGGACGGGCAGCTCTGTTGCGAGAGCGCCGACGAGAGCTGCGCGCCCACCTGCTCCAACGTCACCAAGTGCCCGGTCTACGGACGCCCCTGCAAGCTGCCCACGGACGACGGCGGCACCGTCGACGGAGGACCGACCACCAACTTCACGTGGTACACGACGTGTGGCGATCCGGTCTGTCGCGTTGGCGACGGCGGAACGCCGGTGGCGTGTCCCGCGGTCGGCTCGCCCTGCACGACCAAGGGCGAGATGTGCGGCGACCCGGCGACGGCCGATTGCGGTGTCGTTCAGGTCTGCGACGACCACGATCCGAAAGGCGGCGTCGGCGGCTGCCCCATCTCGACGAGGAAGGCGAAGGAAGAGATCGCGTATGTCGATGCGCAAGCGCTCCAGCGTCTCCACGACGAGACGATGCAGATGCGCCTCGCCACCTACCGCTACAAGGGGCCGTTCGTGGACCCCAAGGATCCGAACGCGAAGCACCTGGGGTTCATCGTCGAGGACCAGCCGCAGAGCCTGTCCGTCGATCGCGGTCACGATCGCGTCGACCTCTACGGCTACATGAGCATGGCGGTCGCCACGATGCAGGTGCAGGAGAAGGAGCTCGCGCAGCTCAAGCGCGAGCTCGCCGAGGTCAAGGCGACGTGCGCTCCGAAGGCTCGCTGAACCCGACCGCGTGATCCGAGACCAAGCGAAAACGCCGCGATCCGTAGGGATCGCGGCGTCTCGCTGCGGTCGCTCAGGGGTCAGAGAGAGAGAGTCACTCGCCGCCGCCGCCCGCTCCGCCGAGCGGACCGTCGAGGGCGCGCGCGATCTGGCGAACGGCGTCCATGAGGCCGACGTACCGGCGCAGCCTGAGCTGAGCCTCGGGCGTCGTCGGGATCGGCTTGCCCGCGGCGTCCACGTCGAGCACCCACTGGCCCTTGTCGTCGACCATCGGCTTGCCGGTGACGGCGTCCTTCTTCACCACGTAGGCGAGCGCGGCGAGCTGGTTGGCGCGGCCGACCATCCGCGATGCGATGCCATGGTCGACCACCTGGGTGTCGACCAGGTCGTCGCCGAACTTGCCCGCGATGTACGAGAACCCGGTGACGGGATCCTGGAACCGCACCTCACGCGTGCCCGG
>JAYTZB010000495.1:0-3392 GCA_043742085.1 Polyangiaceae bacterium | reverse complement strand
GACAGCTGCGAGTGGCAGCTCGGGAGCGGCGCGCAATCGGGGCTCGTCGGCCTGATGAAGTCGTCAGCGGGAGCGGAGGCGATCCTCGGCGGCACGCTGGGCAAGGGCACACCGGTGGCTGGCGTCGGCGACTCCGCTTCGTGGCTCGGAGGAATGACGCCCATCCTCGTCGTCCACGCGAAGAGCGAGATCTACCGCCTGAGCGTCACGTCGCCTGCGCTCATGACCCCGGACAGCGCGTCGACGAAGACGACGGTCGTGAATCGCCAGAAGACGACGTCCGGCGGCACCCTGGAGACCGACGCCGTCAGCATCGATTTTCCGAAGCTCGAGGCCGCCGCAGTGACACTCTCGAAGGCCTTCATCGGCCGCTTGTGAGCGCTCGCGCTACTTCGCGGGCGTCTCTTTGGCGAAGAAGAGCGCGATGACCTTGTTGCCGAACGACTCGAAGGCGTCGGTGGCCATGGTCTCGTAGACCTTCTCTTCGGCGGGTCCCGGCATGATGTTGTCCTCGTCCTTGAGGACACCGAGCGCCGCCTGCTTGAAGACGTCCGCCTTCAGCTTGATCGGCTTCGCATCGCCCGGGATCACGAACACCGCTTCGAACGGGAACGTGAGTCCGACATAGCTGCCACGCGGCTTCTGGCTCACATACGAGTGACCCGACCACTCCGCGGCGTGCGAGATGAAGAGCGTGGGGACCTTCACGTCGGGGAGCGTCTCGGCCTCCTGCGGGACCTGGGCTCCCATCGTCACGTCGAAGAGCTCGGGCGAGAGGCCCGCGTCGAGCTTCGGCGCGAGGAGCTTGCCGAGGACGTTCTCGCGCTTCGTGCTGTGCTTCTCGTCGAACTGCTTCGAGGGATACGAGACCTCGCCCATGAACGAAGGCGTCTTCGCGACGTACTGATCGGCGCGCCCCATCGACTCGCTCTTCTTGCGACGGAAGCGGACCTCGACGGCGGGACCGTGCTTCTCGGCCCAGTCGAAGAGACGCTCGACGAACGGGACCACGTTCTTGTCCTTGTTCGACGCGTGCCTCTTGTAGCTCTCGAGCTCCCGCGTGTAGACGGCGTGGATGGCGGCGCGCAGCTCCGGCTCGACGCCGTGGTCCGGGTAGCGCTTCGCGAACTCGTCGAGCGCGGCAAGCGTGCCGACCGCCTTCGCCTTCTCGAGCTCCGAGAGCATGGCGGTGCGGATCGAGACACCGACCTCGGGTCCGATCTTGGTGCCGGGATGGTCGGCCTTGAACTTGAGGAGCGCGTCCACGGTGCCGGCGCGCTCGGCGTCGCGAAGCTCGGCGCGCGGAAGGAGCGTGCCGCCGACCTCGTCCTTGAACTTCTGCCCGCGCTCGAGATACGCGCGGTAGGCGTCGGTGTCGTTCGCCATCGTGGCGCGCGCGTACATGGTCTTGTCGCTGCCGTTGTTGCGCAGGGCCCACAGCGTGGGGGCGAGGATCGCGGCGACGGCGAGCGCCACCACCGGGCCGAGCTTCTTCCACGGCGGCATCCGCATGTCGTACGGATCGCGCGGCCCGACTGGGCTCGAGAAGCGCGGGTTGTGGAGCGGGTCGACGGCGACGAGCTCCTTGGGATCCTCGGTGGCCTTGGCGTGCATCGCGCGATCGCGTGCACTCTGCACTTCGCTGACGACGGCCGCAGCCTGCGCGGGATCGGTGCATGCGAACACGAACGAATTTCCGCCCGAGAACGCCACGCGCACGGTGCCGCCCTGCGCGTCGACGCCGGACAGGTCCTGTGTCGAGTGGACCTTGAACTGATCGCTGCGCGCGTCGATGAGGCACGCGGGGAAGAGATAGACGCCCGCGGCGTAGGGCAGCGCGCGCTCCCGAACCAGGCGGGCGAACGCCTGCACGAGACCGAACGCGACGCCGAAGATCAGCGCCGCGTAGAGGAGGAGCGCCTTCCCGGAGTGCAGCGCGAGCCCGCTGTCGAGCGACCCGTAACCGACGCGCGTGACGATCACGAGCGTGACGAGACAGCCGGCGGTCAGCGCGAGCCACACGATCTTCGTCGGCTTCGCGCCCTTGGTGGCGAGGAGCGGTGCAGGCGGAAAGCCGCTCATCACAGAGCCGACGAATCGGTCCTGGATCGCGCGCGGGAGCTTGTAGAAGTCGACGGCCTTCATGCGGAGAAGGAGCGGCACGCCCCACCCGCGGCGAGCGTATCAGGCACTCTCGATACGTACGAGGTTCCGTGCAAGCGTCCCCAGACCGACGAGATCCTCGACGGCTCCCCCGAGATGCGGCGTGGCGATGGCCGAGCCCGACTCCGTTTCCATGCGGAGACGAGCCAGCAGGTCTCGATCGCGCTGCGCCCGCCAGCGTTCCGCGTCCGCGAGCTGCCCGAGCTTCTTCAGGGCGACGCGGTCGGTCTCGGTCGCCTCGGGACCGAGCTCGATGGCCTCGGGGCCCCCGAAACCACGTGTATATGCCCAGCTTCGGTTGAGCACGTAGCCTGCGAACGGCAGACCGAGCTCCTTGATCTTGGTCTGGAAGAACGACGCCTCGGCGAGGGCGGCGGGCTCGGGGCTGGTCACGAGCAGGAAGGCCGCGTCCTCGGACGAGAGGAGGGTGCGGACGGCCTCGGCGTGGGCGCGCATGCCGCCGAACATGCCCGAAAAGGCGCCCAGGAACCCCTGCAAGTCCTTATAGAAGCCCTCACCGAAGGCCCGCGAGAAGACGCGCTCGATGAGATCGGAGGCGGCCCGCATGAACGCGCCCTTCTTGGGCAGGAACACGCCGATCACGCGCTCGTCGAGGAACATGGACAGCTTCCGCGGCGCCTCGAGGAACTCGAGCGCGTTGCGCGACGGCGGGGTGTCGAGCACGACGAGGTCGTATTTGCCCTCGGTGGAGAGGGTGTAGAGCGCCTCGGCCGCGGTGTACTCCTGCATGCCGGCGACGATCTTCGAGAGGTGCTGGTAGAGCCGGTTGTTCAGGATCTCCTGGACGCGCGCCTCGTCGGTGGCGAGGCGGCGGACCATCGATTCGAAGACCACCTCGGGGCTGAGCATCCACGCGTAGAGCTCGCCCTGGATCGGGATCCCGAGCTCGTCGAGCTTGGCGCGCGGCACCGGCGATGGCGTCCGCGCTGCCTCCGGGATGCCCATCGCCTCGGCGAGGCGGCGCGCGGGATCGATGGTGAGGACGAGGACCTTGCGCCCGTGGACCGCGCTCGCCACGCCGATGGCGGCGGCGGTGGTGGTCTTGCCGACGCCGCCGGCGCCGCAGCACACGATGACCTTCTTCGTGCGAACGAGCGGATCGACGAACGTGGGCGTGTCACGCAGGCCGGGGACGACATCGGGCGGTCGGTTGCTCATGCCACGCTCTCCACGCCCATGAGTGACGCCATCTCCTCGGCGAGCCGCGG
>JAYTZB010000494.1:0-5145 GCA_043742085.1 Polyangiaceae bacterium | reverse complement strand
CGCTGCTCGACGGCCATGCAGTTCATGCCGACCTCGCCGAGCCCGCCCAGCGGCAGGACGCGGAGCGTTCCAGGCTTCACGGCGGCGTCAGACACGGCTCGGGACTTAGCACGGCCCGGCGAGCGGGTTTACACCGACGGCCCGTTCCCCTATCTAGCCGATGAGATGCCCTCCATCTTCCCGCCGTCCAACAGCCGCGGGGCGGCGCTCGCGTCGAAGCGCTTCCTCATCGTGACGGGCAAGGGCGGCGTGGGAAAGACCACGGTCTGCGCGGCAGAAGCGCTCGCGCTCGCGGCCAAGGGCAAGCGGGTCCTCGTGTGCATGTGCAACGCGAAGGAGCGCCTCTCCACGATGCTCGGTTCGGAGCTCATCGGTGCGGAGGTCAAGCCGGTCGCGCCCGACGTCTGGGCGGTGAACATGGACCCCGAGCTCGCGCTTGCGGAGTACGGGATGATGGCGCTGCATTCGAAGACCCTCTTCAAGCTGCTCTTCGACAACAAGTACGTGCGCACGTTCTTCCGCGCCGTGCCCGGCATGCAGGAGTGGACCCTGCTCGGCAAGGCCTGGTGGCACACCACCGAGAAGCGCGACGACGGCAGCTGGATGTACGACGTCGTGATCCTCGACGCGCCCGCGACGGGTCACGGCCTCGACATGCTGCGCGTGCCGAAGATCATCCTCGACGTGGTCCCGCCCGGTCTTCTCCGGCGCGATGCCGAGCGTGCGTGGAAGATGTTCCAGGACCCCGAGATGTGTGCGGTGGTGCTCGTGACGCTCCCCGAGGAGATGCCGACCACCGAGACCATCGAGCTCGCGAAGGCCCTGCGCGACGAGCTGCAGCTCCCGATCGGGAAGATCGTGGTCAACGGCGTGCTCCCTCCGCTCTTCTCGCGCGCCGAGCGCGCCGCCCTCGAAGCCGTGGGCCCCATCACCGGAGACACGCCGGCCGATGCTGCGCTTGCCGCCGGTCGGAGCCGGGCCACCCGCGAGCGCGTGCAGGCGGAGAGCCTCGCGCGGCTCGCCGCGGAGCTCCCCATCTCGCCGTCGTTTCTCCCGCAGCTGTTCGAGGACGCGGCGCAGCCGTCGGCCATCAGGGAGCTGGCGAAGCGGATGGTGTGAGCACCTCCGCCTTCTCGATGCGATCGAGACGGAACTGGCGGCTCTCGTTCTTCGCGAGATCGAGCGCGTTCACGCGGGTCTCGGTGCGCTCCATCACCACCGACTCGATGCGGACGTCGCGCGTCGTGGGAACGCCGTTGCCGTCGCGGTAGGTGATGCGCAGCGGCTGCTGCTCGAACCATGCGCGCTCGAGGGCGGTGCGCACGCCCTTGAGGCTCGGTCGCGTCGGGACGCCCACGAACGACAGCTCGCGAAGCCGGCCGATGAGCTCGCGCTGCGCCGAGGTCGACAGCGCCGATCGCACCTTGTCGAGCGCGCGCTGCAAGGTCTCCTCGAAGGGCATGAGCCGCGTCTCGGAAGCGAAGCGCCCCAGCGCCACCAGCACTGCCGCCTCGCGCGCCGTGAAGTTCACCGGCGGCAGCGAGTAGCTCTTGTCGAGCGCGTAGCCGCCGCCTCGACCGCGCTCGGCGGAGAGCGGCATCGACGCGGCACGAAGCGCATCGAGGTCGCGATACATCGTGCGCAGCGTGACGCCGAAACGCTCGGCGAGGACCTCGGCGGTCACGCCGGTGCGACGCCCGCGCAGGTACTCGGCGAGGGCAAAGAGTCGTTCGGTTCGC
This sequence comes from Polyangiaceae bacterium, assembly GCA_043742085.1. Lineage (GTDB taxonomy): Bacteria > Myxococcota_A > Polyangia > Polyangiales > Polyangiaceae > Labilithrix. The sequence continues at coordinate 3,406 of JAYTZB010000494.1, read as the reverse complement.
TTCATCGGGGGTCTCTATTAACTGACATGAGGTTGACACATCGGCCCGGCAAGATGAAGCTCATGAAAGCCAATCAACCGACGATCGTGCTGTGCGAGCTGGGCGAGACCGGGACCCCGAACGTCCAGAGCTATTCGCCGTTCTGCCTCAAGGTGCATCGGGCGCTCGGCCTGGCGGGGCTCGCGTACACGTCGCGCCGCGGCGCGCCGCACGACTTCCGTGCGCTCGACCCGCGGGGTCAGGTCCCGGTGCTGCTGGTCGACGACGAGGTCATCGGCGACTCGACCGACATCCTCGCGCGCATCGACGCGCTCGCGGTTCGCAGCGGCGGTTCCTCGCTCGTGCCGGCGGGCGCACGGGCCCGGGCCGAGGCCTGGCTCTGGGAGGACTACGCGGATCGCGCGCTCAACGGCTACCTCGTGGCCGCGCGCTGGGCCGACCCGCGCAACTGGCCGCTGGTCCGCGAGGCCTATTTCAAGGGCGCTCCCTGGTTCGTGAAGCGGCTCGTCGCGCCCATGCTCCGCAGGAAGGTGATGTCTGGCCTGGTGGCGCGCGATTTCCTGCGCGCCGGCGAGAAGGCGCTCTGGGACGACTTCCGCCGCGTGCTCGATTGCCTCGAGGCGCGCGCGCCGCTCGACGGGTTCTGGCTCGGCGGCGAAGCCGTCACCGTCGCGGATCTCGCCATTTTCGGGCAGCTTCACGGGCTCCGCACCCCGCTCACCTCCTCGCAGGCCCGCGAGCTCACGCTTCGTCCGGCGCTCACGGACTGGCTCGACCGCGTCGATGTGGCGACGTTTCCGGGGCGATCGACGGTCCGGTTGACGGCAGGCTACGGGCACGACATGACCCCGGCGTCGTGCCGTTCACCTACCCCTATCCACGCCCAAGCGTGACCGCGGACGTCGTTGCGTTCACGATGCGGGCCGACGATCTGGCGGTGCTCCTCATCAAGAGGAAGGCCGATCCGTTCAAGGGATGCTGGGCGCTTCCCGGCGGCTTCGTGAACGAGAACGAGCCGCTCGATCGCGCCGCCGCGCGCGAGCTCCACGAGGAGACGGGCCTCGTCGTTCATCCGTCGAAGCTGGAGCAGCTCGGCGCGTTCGGCGATCCGGGCCGCGATCCGCGCGGGCACACCGTCACCGTGGCGTTCGTCACCTTCCGCGCCACCGAGACCGCGATCAACCCGGGCGACGACGCCATCGAGGCCGCGTGGCATCCGCTGCGGGCGCTCGATCTCGGCGACGTGTCGACCGCGCGCTCGGTGCCTCCGCCTCCGCCGCCCGGCACCACCCCGGCGAAGAAGAGCGCGAAGCGAAAGCCCGCGGTACGGCTCGCCTTCGATCACGCGCTGATCTTGAATCGGGCGTATCGCCGGCTGTGCCGTCATCTCAACGACCCGAGCAGCGACTACGCGTTCGACGTCGTGCCGCCGCGCTTCACGCTGGCGGAGCTGCGACGCATCTACGAGGTGGTCATCGGCAAGAAGCTCACGCCGCTCGTGATCCGCCAGCACCTCGTCGATCGCGGCGTGATCGTGCCAGCAACGTCGAAGCCTACGACGAAGGCGAACCAGCTCTATCGCTGGAACCGCGGCTGACAGCGTCGCGCCGTCAGCCGCGCAGCGAGAGGCTCAGCCCTTCTTCAGGTTCTCGAGCGCGAAGTCCCAGTTGGCGAGGGACGTGAGGAACGTCTCGATGTACTTGGGCCGGGCGTTCCGGTAATCGATGTAATATGCATGCTCCCACACGTCCATCGTGAGGAGTGCCTTCTGGCCGTGCTTCATCGGGAGGTCGGCGTTCGGGGTCTTGGTGACCTTGAGCTTGCCGCCCTCGAGCACGAGCCACGCCCAGCCGGAGCCGAATTGCGTGATGCCGGCCTGGGTGAACTCGGTCTTGAACTTGTCGAAGCCGCCGAAGTCGCGCGTGATGGCCGCGGCGAGATCGCCGGTGGGCTCCCCGCCGCCCTTTGCGCTGGGGGGCTTCATGCTGCTCCAGTAGAACGTGTGGTTCCAGATCTGGGCGGCGTTGTTGAACACGGGCCCCTCGGAGCTCATGATCACTTCTTCGAGCTTCTTGTCGGCTTCGGGCTTGCCGGCGAGCAGCTCGTTCAACTTGTCGACGTAGGCCTTGTGGTGCTTGCCGTGGTGGTATTCCAGCGTCTCCGCGGAAATGTGCGGGGCGAGGGCATCCTTCGAATACGGCAGCTCGGGCAACGTGAAAGCCATGGCTTTCGTCTCCTTCTAATGGGGGAGCGGCACACTAGAGGGCCGCGGCCGTATTGAAAAGGGTCGCCGGAGAGTCATTCGTTGTCGCACCTCGCTACGGCACGCGGTCACTTGGTCTCGGCGAGGATGTTGTCGAAGCCGATCGTGACCTCGCCGGTGTCGGCGCTCACCGGGTCGATGATGCCGAACGCGACGTACGATGTGCCGCCCAGGTGGAGGTCGCCCGCGGAGGGCGCGACGCCGAGCGGGAATACCGCGGGCGTCCGGTCGTCGAGGCCGAAGGTGATGGTCTCCGCCGCGAGATCGAGCAAGAGGTCGAAGTGGAGCCACTGGTCGAGCGCCGGGATCGCCGCGAGCACGGTCGGCGAGCTCTCGACATCCGTGCCGCCGTCGACCTTCCCGCAGTGCTCCTGGAGGTACATGCGGTCGCCGCCGAGCTCGAGGCTGAGGTAGCAGTGATCGAAGGCAGTGTTGCGCGCGCCCACGACCGCGATGGCGAATCTGCGTCCGGTGTTGAGCGCCACGAAGCGCACGTCGAAGGTCGCGTGCACGGTGTGGACCGTGCTCGTGCCGAAGCTCTCGAGCTTGTAGCGATCGGTCCTGGTCGCGATCGCCATCGCGAAGGGATCGGAGACCGCCGGCATGCCGAACATCACCTTGGCGTTGGGACCGACCACGGGCAGGCTCACCCGGGTACCGAGGTCGTAGGGACCGTGATCCGGCTCGTCGAAGTCGGCACAGTACGCGGGCGCCGGCTTTCGCGCGCCGCACGCGACCCAGCCGCCGTCCGTCGCGGCCGCGTCGGCCGCTTGCGCCTCGCCGACGGTTACGTCTGCGCTTGCCGCATCCAGATCGCCGGCGCCAGCGACCGGGCCGCCGTCCGCCGCGAAGGAGCTACACGCCGCGATCGCCGCGTACGCGGCCAGTACGGCGATCACTCCCGCAGCGTTTCCGCGCATCCCTCGAGCGTATCGGCTTAACGCAACGCTCGTGAGCCAGGCCTCACGAGCGCTTGATTTTTAGCGGAGGGGAAGGGATTCGAACCCCCGGTACCTTTCAGTACACTTGATTTCCAATCAAGCACCTTCGACCACTCGGTCACCCCTCCAGGGGAAGGTACCCAATTAGCACGCGATGACCGGCTTGGTCTACGCGCTGCTCGACGCGGCGGCCTACGCGCGC
>JAYTZB010000493.1:0-3569 GCA_043742085.1 Polyangiaceae bacterium | reverse complement strand
GAAGAGCTGCAGCAGGCGCTCACGTTCGCCGGCATCGACGACGAGCGCCATCGCTGCGTCGAGGTGGTTCGCGACATCGAGCAGAGGGCCCACCGGCGGATCGCCGCCGAGACGAGACCAGAGGAGGCGGCCGACGGCGAGGTGCACGGCGGCACGCTCCGCCTCCGCTGTGAGCCCGAACGCCGCCTGCTGGATGCGATCGTGACCGAAGCGAACGACCCGCCTGCCGTCGGGACGCGCGACCGTCGCGAGGAGCCCGGTCTCGATGGCGGCCTGGATCCCGTCGTTCATGACCGCGGCGTCCTGCCGGCCGAGGAGCGCGAGGTCGTCGATGTCGAGCTCGGCGCCGATGAATGCGGCGAGGGCCAGGGCTTCCCGCGCGGGGAGCGGCAGCTGCTGGAGCCGCTCGATCATCAGATCGACGACGTTGTCGGTGATCTGCCTCGCGCCGACCTCGGCCGGGTCGAAGAGCCACGCTCCTCGGCCGGCGTCGATGCGAAGGAGGCCGTCGAGGTGCAGCGTGCGCAGGAACTCGCGGACGAAGAAGGGATTGCCACGGGTCTTGGCCATCGCCAGCGCGGCGAGCGCGTCGATCGACGGGCCGCGCGCACGGAGGGTGTCGCCGACGAGCGCGCGCACGCCGTCGGCGTCGAGCGGGCCAAGCGCTTGCGTCTCGACGGGCACGCCCGCTCGGCGCGCGTTCTCGAGGACGCTGCTCAGCCGGTGCGCGAGCCCGAGCTCCTGCTCGCGATGCGCGAGGACGAGCAGGAGCGGCGTCTCCGCCGCGTGCGCGAGGAGCGCCTCCAGGAGATCGAGCGACGCGTCGTCGGCCCACTGGAGATCATCGAGGAAGACGACGACCGGCGCCGCGAAGGCGCGGAGGAACGCACGCATGGCGTGGTGGAGGCGGTTCTGCGCAGCGTGCGGCGGCAGCGCGACGACCGCGGGCTGCTCGCCGAGCACGCGCTCGAGCTCGGGGAAGAGCGCGACCAGCACGCCGCCGCTGCCGTCGAGCGCGCCCCTCGACGCGTCGCGAAAGGCCCCCAGCTGCGCTGCGCTGGCGGCGAGGAGCTGCTGAACGAGCTCGTTGCCCGCCTGCGCGACCGCGGAGTACGGGAGGTGTCCGCGATACTGGTCGAACTTGCCGGAGGCGAAGTAGCCGTTGCGAGCCGCGACCGGCGCCTCGAGCTCCCGGACGAGGGCCGTCTTGCCGACCCCCGGAGCGCCGGAGATCACCATCACCTGCATCGCGTTCGACTGCACGACGCGCTCGAACGAGGCGCGCAGCGCGGCGATGTCGCGCTCGCGGCCGTAGACGCGCTCCGGCAGGGCGAACTCGTCGGGCACGTCGCGCTCGGCGAGCGTGAAGGGGGCGAGCGCCTTGCCCACCCGGGCGCTCTCGCGGCAACGACCGAGGTCATGCAAGACGCCCTCGGCGGTCTGGTAGCGCTCCTCCGGCCCCTTCGCGAGCAGCTTCATGATGATCCGCGAGAGCGCCTCCGGGATCTCGGGCTTCACCTCCGACGGAGGCCGCGGCGTCTCGGCGGCATGGCGATGGACCCACTCGAGCGGGTCCTGCGCGTCGAACGGTCGCGCGCCCGTGAAGAGCTCGTAGAGGACGACGCCGAAGGAGTAGAGGTCGGCGCGGCGATCGAGGACACGCCGCGTGCGCCCCGATTGCTCGGGCGCCATGTACGCGAAGGTCCCCTCGATGCCCGGCCCCGTGGCGATGTCGCCGCGATCGACGGCGAGGCCGAAGTCGGTGATCTTCAGCTCGCCGGTGGCCGTCGAGAAGATGAGGTTCGACGGCTTGACGTCGCGATGCACGATGCCCGCGCGATGGACGGCGCCGAGCGACATCGCGATGGCCATCGCGATGTCGAGAATATCGGCGAGGGACCCGACCATCGGTAGCTGGCGCGCGAGCGACGTGCCGCCGAAGTCCTCGAGGACCAGCCCGAGCCGTCCCTCGTGCGAGGTCGTGCCGTAGGCCTTCACCACTGCGGACGAGTCGATCTGGCGCGTCACGGCGAGCTCGCGATGCAGCCGCGCGCGGTGCACTGCCGTGTCATGGGCCGTGGTCACGACCTTGAGGATGACCGGCACGCCGTCGTCGACGCGCGTCGCCCGGTAGATGGTGGTCCGGGCCCCGTCGTGGACCATTCTGTCGACGCGAAGCACGGACGCGGTTTCCGCCATCAAGCCGAAGATCCTAGCATCGAGCGCGCGTGCGCGGCGCGACTGCGCTACACCGCGTGGGTGACTCACGCTCTCACCCCCATCGCGTTCGACAACACGTACGCGCGCCTGCCGCCTCAGTTCCACGCGAAGGTCTCGCCGACCAAGGTGCAGAAGCCTCGCGTCATCGAGGTCAACCGTGCGCTTGCCGCGCTGCTCGGGCTCGACGCCGAGTACCTCGCCTCCGAAGATGGCGCGCAGCTGCTCGTCGGCAACAGGCTGCCCGAGGGGGCGGAGCCGATCGCGCTCGCGTATGCCGGCCACCAGTTCGGCGGCTTTTCGCCGCAGCTCGGCGATGGTCGCGCCATTCTCCTCGGCGAGGTGGTGGGCAAGGACGGCAAGCGACGCGACATCCAGCTCAAGGGCGCAGGACGTACGCCGTTCTCGCGCCGCGGTGACGGCCGCGCTGCGCTCGGCCCCGTGCTCCGCGAGTACATCGTCAGCGAGGCCATGTTCGCGCTCGGCATCCCCACCACGCGCGCTCTCGCCGCCGCCACCACCGGCGACCACGTCGCGCGCGACGAGATGCTCCCCGGCGCGGTCTTCACGCGCGTCGCGGCCAGCCACATCCGCGTCGGCACGTTCGAGTACTTCGCCGCGCGCGACGACTACGACGCGGTGAAGACGCTCGCGACGTACGCGTTGAAGCGCCACTACCCGGAGCGCGCCGACACCGGGAACGATCCGCTCGCGCTCCTCGAGTGCGTGATCGACGCGCAGGCCGAGCTCGTCGCCCGCTGGCTCGGCGTCGGCTTCGTGCACGGCGTCATGAACACCGACAACACGTCGATCTCCGGTGAGACCATCGATTACGGGCCGTGCGCCTTCCTCGACGAGTACGACCCCGGCAAACGATTCAGCTCCATCGACACCAACGGCCGCTACGCGTTCGCGAACCAGCCGCGCATCGCGCAATGGAACCTCGTGAAGCTCGCCGAGGCCATGCTCCCGCTGCTCGCCGAGAGCGAGGACGAGGCCGCGAAGCTCGCGACGGTGCGCCTAGAGCGCTTTCCCGCCATCTTCGACGCCGCCTACGCGAAGGTGCTCCGCGCAAAGCTCGGGCTCGTGACCGAAGAGGAGGACGACTTCGCGCTCCACTCCGACCTCCTCGAGCGCCTCGCGTCGAACGGTGTAGACTACACGGTCTTCTTCCGGCGACTGTGCGCGCTGGCCGCGAGCCCGTCCGGGAGCGCAGATGCGCAGATGGCGCCGCTCTTCGCCGACCCCGGCGCGTTCCACGACTGGGCCGAGGGCTGGCGGCGACGGCTCGCGAAGGAAGACGCTGTCACTCCCGAAGCGCGCGCCGCCGCGATGCGCCGCGTGAACCCGGC
>JAYTZB010000492.1:0-2307 GCA_043742085.1 Polyangiaceae bacterium | reverse complement strand
TCGGCCTCCTTCTTGTCCTGCTCGGTGAGGGTCTTGCCGTCATCCTTGGCGTACTGGCGCAGGTGGCCGAGCGCCTTCGCGTAGTGACGAAGGCTCTTCTCCACGGACGCCATGTTGTAGAGGAGGCGCGGATCCTTGGATTGCTCGTAGGCGCTCGAGAACTTCACGAGCGCGCCTGCATAGTCACCGTCCGTATAGAGGACCTTGCCGGACTCGTAGTCGGTCTTGGCCGGGCCCGTCAGCGACTCCGCGAGCGTGGGCGGCGCCGGAGGAGGCGGAGGCGGCTCGGGAACCGCAGGCGGCGCAGGCGGCGCCGGCGGTTGCGCGGGCTTTGCGCCCGGCTGCGCGGGTGCGGCCTTCGGCTGTGCGAGCGCCGCGTGCTCGAGTTGCGCGAACAGCGAGAGGACGAGAGCGGAGACGACCGCGAGTTTTCTCACTTGATACCCATCTGCAAGGGATTCGACTTCGTGCTGCTGTTCGGCGCTGCGACGGGCGCGGGCGCGGCGGATGCGGGAACCGCGGCAGCGGCGGCGGACGCAGGAGGCGCTGCGTTCGCGGCCGGTGCGGCGGACTTCGCGGCCGCGGCGGCGACCGGAGCGCCGGGCGTGCGGGCCGTGCTCGCGCGGGGCGCCGCGCCGTTCGTCGCGACCGCGCTCGATGCGACGGTCGCTCCCGGCGAAGGCTCGGCTGCCGGGCTCGCGGCGGTGGTCGTCGCGGGAAGGATGGTGGTCGTCGTGGCGGCGCTTGCGTGCGGATCGACGGACGGCGCCGGGACGAGCCCAGCGGCGGCCGCCGCCGGCGCGTCGGGCTTGGCGTTGCTGCTCGAGAGCTTCATGCCGCCGAGAACCGCGAGCGCGATCACGATCGCGGCTCCGCCGGCAACGAGCGCCATCGGCGTGCGCTTCGGGTGCGTCGTGATGGCGGACGTCGCCAGCGCGTGGGTGGTGACCGCCGCAACGGCAGGCCCCGTTGCGTTCGCGCCGGCCTGCAGGCTGGGAGGCGGCGTGCTCGCTGCGGTCGACGGCGCGGCCACCGACGCCGGAGCGGATGCGGACTCCATCGTGTTGGGCGACGTCTGCTGCGGCTGCGCGATCTGCCCGCCGAGCACCGTGGCCTTCGCGAGGTTCGGGTTCGTCTTCTTCGGCGCTTCGTCCGCCGCGACCGCCTCGCCGAGCACGCGCGCGGTGACGTCGATGCTCACCCGATCGCGCACATGCGCGAACGGCCCGAGCGCCGCCGCCAGTCCCGCCACGCTCTGATACCGGTCGGCAGCCTTCGACTGCATGCACTTTACAATCACTTCTTCGAGCCCGGCGGGCACGTCCGGGCGCACCGTGCGAAGGCCGTCGGGGGTGTTCGTGAGGATGGCGCCGATGATCTCCGGCACGCTCTCCCCCGGGAACGGCTGCCGGCCCGCGAGGAGCTCGTAGAGGATGACGCCGAGCGACCAGATGTCGGACCGGTGGTCGACGCCCTTGGGATTCGTGAGCTGCTCGGGCGACATGTAGAAGGCCGTGCCCATGAGCGCGGAGGTCTTCGTCAGCGCCGCGCTCGGCGAGTCACCGGTCTTCGAGATTCCGAAGTCGAGCACCTTGATGATGGCGCTCTTATCGGGCTGCTTCGAGAGGAACATGTTCGAGGGCTTGAGATCGCGATGAACGATCTTCGCGGCGTGCGCCTCGGCCAGCGCCTCGCACGTCTCGAGGAGGAAGCGGACGGCGTCCTCGATGGGCAGCGGCCCGTGGAGGTCGAGGTGCTTCGCGAGGTCGTGCCCCTCGAGATGCTCCATGACCATGTACGGCGCGCCGTCGTCGAACTGTCCGACGTCGATGACGCGTGCCACGTGCTCACCGCGGATCTTCGCCGCCGCGCGCGCCTCGCGTGCGAACCGCTCGACGACCTCCGGGTTGAGGAGCGCCGCGGGCAGCAGGTACTTGATCGCTACCTTCTGGTCGAGCTGGAGGTGCCGGGCGGAGACGACGATGCCCATGCCGCCCACACCGAGCACCTCCTCGACGAGGTACTTCCCCGCGAGAGTCTGTCCCGCCTCGGGTGCGCTGGTCGCCTTGCTACTACTCATGTCCTTCAACCTCCGCAGATGCCGCCGCTGACGCCCATCGGCGCGCAGCTCGTGGCCGTCACCGTGCAGTCCTGGCACTTGCCGCCCATGGCGCCGCAGGCGGTGCTCGATTGCTGGCCCGTGGGGAAGTCGAGGCAGACGTTGTTGGTCGTGCAGCAACCGGTCGGGCAGTTGCCGGGTCCGCACTGCGGTAGTCCGGAGTCGGGGTTGGGTGCGCCGCCGCCGAG
>JAYTZB010000491.1:0-11694 GCA_043742085.1 Polyangiaceae bacterium | reverse complement strand
GCCCGGAGATCTTCACCGAGTTGAGCTGCTGGAAGCGATTCAACGTGCGCGGCTCGACGCCGTCGCGCAGCGTCGCGATGGCGCTGAGGGGCATCAGCTTGCCGTCGGGACCGGTGACGTGGATCCGCGTGAGCTGCTCGGTGGTGAGCCGCTCGGAGCGCGCGATCTGCGGGATGACCTTGTAGCTGCGGCCGTCGATGTTGAAGCGGTTGACGAAGTTGCCGCCCACCATCGACGAGAGGTCAGCGCCGATCTGCTGCATGCTGAGGCCCATCGAGGCGGCCTTGTCGCGATCGATCACGATCTCGGTCTTGGCCTGATCCATCTTCACGTCGACGATCGGCGGAAACGCGAACTGGCCGCTCTTCATCGCGTCCTGCACGATGAGGTCGGTGAACTTGAGGAGCTCCTCGTGGCTCACCGTCGACGCGATCACGAACTCGACCGGAAAGAAGCCGGGGTTCGGGAGCGCAGAAGGAAGGAACACCGGCGCGCGGATGCCGGCGATGTTCGTCATCTTGCCGAACAGCTCCTGCTGGATGGGGAAGATGCTGCGCTTCCGCTCCTCCCACGGCTTCACGATCATGCCGCCGAAGCCGCCGGACGGGAACGTGATCTGGAAGCTGTGATCGAACTCGGGCTCGGAGGCGAATGTCTTGAACACCTGCTCGGTGTACGGCGTCAGCTGCTCGAGCGTGGCGTTGGCGGGGACGTCGATGGCGCCGAAGACGACGCCCTGATCTTCGTTGGGCGCCAGCTCGCCGGGCGAGAACATGTACATCGGCACGACGAGCAGCGAGAGCACGATCCACACGGCGTAGACGGGTCCGCGGCGCGCCAGCGTGAACGCGAGCGCGCGCGCGTAGCCGCGACGGATGGCATCGAAGCCCGCGTCGATCTTGCGCGCGAGGAGGCCTTGCTCGGAGTGCGGCTTGAGCAGCTTCGACGCCATCATCGGCGAGAGCGTGAGCGCGACGACGCCGGAGATGGTCACGGCGCCCGCGAGCGTGAACGCGAACTCGCGAAAGAGAGCGCCCGTGAGGCCGCCCTGGAAGCCGATCGGCGCGTACACCGCGGCGAGCGTGATGGTCATCGCGATGATCGGTCCGACCAGCTCGCGCGCGCCCAGGAGCGCCGCCTCCGTGGCCGACTTGCCACCGCGCATGTTCCGCTCGACGTTCTCCACGACGACGATCGCGTCGTCGACGACGAGACCGACCGCGAGGACGACCGCGAGGAGCGTGAGCAGGTTCACGGTGAACCCGAAGACCTGCATGAGGAAGACCGCGCCGATCAGCGACACGGGAATGGCGACGAGCGGCACGATGACCGAGCGCAGCGACCCCAGGAACAGGAAGATGACGACGGCGACGATGAGCACCGTCTCGAGGAGCGTCTTCTCCACCTCGTGGACGGCGTTCTGGATGTACGACGTCGAGTCGAACGCGACGCTGGCCTCGAGGCCCGTCGGTAGCTCGGTCTTGATGGTCTGGATCTCCTTGTTCACCGCGCGAATGACGTCGAGCGAGTTCGCGTTCGGCAGCACCCACACGCCCATGAACGTGGCGCGCTTGCCGGTGAAGCGGATGTCCTGTTCGTAGTTGTCGGCGCCGAGCACCACGTCGGCCACGTCCTCGAGACGCACGAGCGTGCCGCCCTGCTGGCGGATCACGAGGTGCTTGAACTCGTCGAGGCTGCGAAGATCGGTGTTGGCGGTGAGGTTCACCTGCACGAGGCCGCCCTTCGTCTGACCGACGGCGGCGAGGAAGTTGTTGGCGGCGAGCGCCTGGCGCACCTGCGCGGGGCTCACGTTGAGGGCCGCCATGCGATCGGGCTTGAGCCACGCGCGGATGGCGAAGGTCCGGCCGCCGAGGATGTCGGCGCGCTGCACGCCCTCGATCGCGGAGAGCCGCGGCTGCACGACGCGAATCAGGTAGTCGGTGACCTGATTCTCCTCGAGGATGGTGGAGCCGAAGCTCAGATACATCGCCGCGATCTGCGCGTCGGATGGCTCGATGTTGATGGCGGGGACCTCGGCCTCGGGCGGCAGGTCGGCGCGCACCTGGTTGACGCGCGCGCTGATGTCCGAGAGCGCGTTGCCGGCGCTGAAGTTCAGCTTCAGACGAACGTTGATGGTCGAGAGGCCCTGGACGCTCTGCGATTCGATGTAGTCGATGCCGTCGGCCGCGGCGATGGCGCGCTCGAGCGGCGTGGTGATGAAGCCGCGTACGAGGTCGGCGCTCGCGCCGACGTACGCGGTGCGCACGGTCACCGTCGCGCTCTCCAGCTTGGGATACTGCCGGACGTTGAGCGTACGGATCGCCTGCAAGCCGGCGATGAGGATGACGAGGCTGACGACGATCGCGAGGACCGGCCGGCGGATGAAGATGTCGGTGAGCTTCATGGTCTTCGAGCTCGCTCAGTGGTTCTCGGGCGTCGGTGACAGGCGCGAATCCGGCACGACGTCGTTGTTGACGACGACGCCAGCGCCGTTGCGCAGCTTGAAGGCTCCGCCCACCACCACCTCCTGACCGGGCTTCACGCCCTCGGCGATGGCCACGAAGTCGCCGCGATGAGCTCCTGTCCGCACGAACTGCTGGCGTGCCACGCGCGCAGGCTTTCCGTCTGCGCCCTTCAGGATCGCGCCCGAAGCGTCCTTCTTGTCTTCCACGATGAAGATCGAGTCGCCGTAGGACGCATGCACGACGGAGGGCGCCGGCACGCTGACGAACCGCTTCTGCTCCGGGAGCACCACGCTAACGTTGGCGAACATGCCCGGTCGCAGCTTGTCGAGGGTGTTGGGGATGCTCGCGCGGACGCGGATGGCGCGCGTCGCAGAATCGACGGCAGGATCGACGGCGCTGACCACACCGTCGTAGCCGGCGCCCGCGTCGCCTTCGAGCGTGACGCGGACCTTCGTGCCGACGGCGACGTCGGCGAGGTTCTGCTGCGGCAGCGTGAAATCGACGAACACCGAGTCCATCGCTTCGAGCGACGTGATGGTGGTGCCTGGGGCGAGATACTGCCCGATGTTGATGGCGCGGATACCGAGCTTCCCGCTGAAGGGCGCGCGCACCACCTTGCGGGCGATCTGCGCCTGCAGCGCGCCGAGATCGGACTGCGACGACTTGACGACGGCTTCATCGTTGTCGAGCTGCGCCTTCGGGATGGAGTCGCTCGCGACGAGCGCGCGCGAGCGCCCGGCGTTCAAACGAGCGAGCTCACCACGCGCTTGGAGGGAGGCGAGCTGCGCGCGCTCGACGTTGCTGTCGAGCTCGACGAGCACGTCGCCCTGCTTGACCGTCGCGCCCGAGTCGAAACGGATCGCGGAGACGACGCCCGGCGCGTCGTTGCTGAGCGAGACCCCCTTCACGGGCGCGATGGTGCCGACCGCGCTCAGCGTGCTCTCCCATGCGTCCTCTTTCGAGACGGAGGTGGCGACGACCTCGGGAGGAGGGCCGGCCTTCTCCATGTCCTTGCCCATCTTGATGAGGGAGCCGATCTGCGTCCCCTTCACCGCGACGAGAGCGACGATGACGAGGAGGAGCGCGCCAATGGCAACGACGTATCGCATCACCCGCTTCCGATGCCGGACGGGCCCGCAAGAGCGCGCGCGATCGGCGCTTTTGGCGCGAATCGGTCGAAAAAGGCACTCAAACCCGGGCTTTGCAAGGGCAACAGGCGGTGGCCTTATTCGTCGAACAGCTCTTTTTGTCTGGCGGCGACGGCCCCTGCGAACGGAACGCGCAGGTGCTCGTAGGCCTTGCGGGTCGCGACGCGGCCGCGTGTGGTTCGACCGAGATAGCCCTGCTGGAGTAGGTAAGGCTCGTAGACGTCCTCGATCGTGTCGCGCGGCTCGCCCAGCGCAGCGGCCAGCGTCTCGACGCCGACCGGTCCTCCGTCGTAATCGACGATGATGACGCGGAGGAGACGACGGTCCATCTCGTCGAAGCCGGCGCTGTCGATGTCGAGCCGCTCGCACGACTTGGTGACGATGGCCTCGTCGATCTTTCCCGACCCGATGACCTCGGCGAAGTCGCGCACGCGACGGAGCAGGCGGTTGGCGATGCGTGGTGTGCCGCGAGATCGGGCGGCGATGGCGACCGCAGCGACCTTGCTCACCTCGACGCCGAGGAGGTGCGCGCTCCGCTCGACGATGCGCGCGAGATCTTCGACCGGGTAGAAGTCGAGACGGATGATCTGACCGAAGCGCGAGTGGAGCGGCGCGGTGAGCAGGCCCGTGCGCGTGGTGGCGCCGATCAGCGTGAAGGGCTGCACCGGGATCTGGATCGACGAAGCGAACGCACCGTCGCCGGTCATGACGTCGATGCGAAAGTCCTCCATCGCGGGATAGAGGCTCTCCTCCACCACCGGGTTGAGGCGATGGATCTCGTCGATGAAGAGGATGTCGTTCTTCCCGAGCTTCGTGAGCAGCCCGGCGAGCGCGCCCTTGTGCTCGACGACCGGGCCGTTGGTCATGTGGAGCTCGACGCCCATCTCGTGCGCGAGGATCTGCGCGAGGGTGGTCTTGCCGAGACCAGGGGGTCCGGAGAGGAGCAGGTGATCGAGGGGCTCCCCGCGCCTGCGCGACGCCTCGACGAAGACGCGAAGGTTGTCCTTGTGCTTGGTCTGGCCGATGTAGTCGTCGAGGGTCTTGGGCCGGAGCGACCGCTCGAAGCGCGCCTCCTCGCCCTGCACCGCCGCATCGACCGCGCGCGGCTCCCTCTCCTCCGTCACATCCGTCCGCTTCGCCATCGCAGGAGAGAGATTACCAGAGACTCACGGCGGAGGAGTGACGAGGGAGGCGAGGAGGGTGCGGAGGGCTTTCGTGGGCTCGAGGACGCGGCCCTTGAGGGTGAAGGAGCCGTCGGGTTGGAGCTTGCTGCCGTGCATCTTGATCTTCACCGTGATCGACGGGTCGGACATGAGCGTTGCTTCCAGGCGTGCGCCCGGCGGCGACGAGATGCTCGAGCGCAGCGTCACTGCGTCTTCCACGACGGTGAGGAGCGAGGCCGTGCCGCCCTTCGTCCACACCAGATGCGCCGCGCTCGGCTCGCTCACGGTCAGCCGCGCTCCTTGCGCGCTCGGCCCATCGCGACCTTCGCTTCACGGTCGGCGGTCTTCGCCTTGATGTCGGCGCGCTTGTCGTGGCTCTTCTTCCCCTTCGCGAGACCGAGCTCCACCTTCACGTGGCCGCGCCGCCAGTAGAGCCGCACCGGCACCAGCGTGTAGCCGTCGCGCATGATGGCCCGTTCGATCTTCGCGATCTCGTTGTGGCGCACGAGCACCTTGCGCGACCGGCGCGGCTCGTGCGGGAACGCCTTGGCCTGCTCGAACGGCGCGACGTAGAGCTGCTTCAGCCAGAGCTCGCCGCGCTCGACCGTCGCATAGGCGTCGACCATCTCGACCTTGCCCGCGCGCATCGACTTGACCTCGCTGCCCACCAGCACCAGCCCGCCCTCGAACTTCTCCTCGATGGCGTAATCGAAGGAGGCCCGTCGGTTGTTGATGATGATCTTCTGGATCGCGTCGTCTTTGTCGGTGGTCTTCGGCGCAGCCATGTGTTGTGCAGGAGTCGCGAGGGGTCGCGAGCGGCCGCACTTTAGCGTAGATCGACGCATGGCACGTGCTCGCACGCGAAGAGCTCCGCAGGTGATCGAGAAACTCCGCGGACGACGCGCTCATCTGGTCGCCGATCACGGCGTCTTCAAGGTGCAGCGCCTCGTTTACGAGGAGACGCCTCTCCCCCGCGACATCTACGTCTTCGCCTGTCCGGACTGGTGCAACATCATCGCCGAGACGCCGGAGGGCGAGCTGGTCTTCATCTGGCAGTACCGCTTTGGCACCGACGCGCTCTCCCTCGAGATCCCCGGTGGGGTCATCGATCCCGGCGAGGAGCCGCTCGCTGCCGCGCGACGCGAGCTCCTCGAGGAGACGGGCTACGAAGCGGAGACGTTCGAGCTGGTATCGGTGGTCGAACCGAATCCGGCGCTCCAGGGCAACCGATGCTTCACGTACCTGGCGCGCGGAGCACGTCCCACCGGCGCCACTGCCTTCGACGACCTCGAGGACCTCGAGACCGTGCTCGTACCGAAGAGCGATCTCGCCGACCTCATCGACGACCGCGAGATCACGCACTCGCTCGTCGTCGTGGCCATCGAGCTCTACCTGCGAAAATACGCCGGCGCCGTCAGATCAAGTCCTTGAGGTGCTTCGGGTCGACCTCGGGAAGCGTCGGGTCACGGAGCAGCACGAGGAGGTGCGACTTGAGCGGCTCGGCGGCGAAGTCCGAGCGATCGATCACCACCGCGCGCGCCTCGTTGCCCATCACGCTGAGCAGGGCGCGCGCCGCCGCGAACGCCGTCTGGTCGTCCTGCGCCTTGTCGCGCACGAGCTGGACGAGCATCGGCACCGCCACCGGCCGGGCGTCTGCCGTCACGAACTCGAGCGCGGTCACCGCGGTGACGCGCAGGTCGTGACCGACCTGCACCTTGCCGGCCACGATCGGCAAGAGCCGCCGGACGACGTGCTCGTCGACGGCACCGATCCCGCGGAGCCCGGCGATCGCGGCGCTGCGCACGCCATCGTCGGCGACGTCGAGGAGCGCGAGCAGCAGCGGCGCGGCGCGTTCGGCCCACAGGCGGCCCAGCGCCAGAGTCGCCGCGCGACACAGCGCGGGGTCCTTCGTGTGCACGTACTTCGCGACCAGGTGACCCGCGGCCTCGTCGCGCAGTACGGGCACGGAGAGGAGCAGATCTTCCGCGAGCAGCGCCGCCACGGGATGGCCGCCCGTCAGCGCCGCCGCCGGGATGCGCTCGAGCGCGGCGCGCACCACGGGCCATGCGCCCTCGCCGAGCGCGCGCATCGTGAGGACGAAGGGCACGCGCACCTCCGGATTCGCGGCGAGCTTCACGCGGGCGCCGTAGAGCGCATAGGCGCCCGCTACCCCTGCCTGCAGGACGAGCGTGCGCGCGGCTTCCCGCTGATCGTCGTCGTGCGCAAGTAGCCGCTCGGCGATCGGCGCGAGGAGCGCGGGCTCCGAGAACACCTTCATCACCTTCGAGGCGTTGGCGCGGATGGTCGCATGACGCGCCTCGTCGGTCGCGATGCCGTGGATCGTGCTCGAGACCGAGCGCAGCACGCGCGCGTCCGCGCGTGCTGCGAGCAGACGCGCTGCGCCTTCGACCTCGTCGAGCATCTTGTCGAGCGCGCGTGGGTCCCGCTCGGCGATGAGCTTCGTGAGCCACGTACGCGGGTCGCGTGCGAGCGAGCTCGACACCTCGGCGTGGCGCTTTTCTCCCGTCGCCATGTCGGTGAGGAAGCTCGAGTAGCTATCCTGCGTGTCCTCGAACCACGACGGCACCGACGAGCGCGCAGATGCCGGCGCGACTTCAGGGACCGGCGCCATCGGCGGCAGCGACGGCGCAAGCGACGGCGGAGCGCGCGACGCGCGCGCCGCGCGCGCCGAGACGGGCGGCGCATCGGGCGAGGTGACCTGCTCGGCGACCTGTGACGCCTCGTGCTCGAGATTGAACGTCCCGGGCGGCGGCGCGAGCAGCGCCTTCAGCTCGGTCCGCAGCGCGCGCACCGATTCGTGGCGCTCGTCGCGCACCTTCTTGAGCGCCTTCTGCACGATCGGCTCGAGGCGAGCGTCGACGTCGGGTCGCACCGAGGCGAGCGTCGGTGGCGGCATGGTGAGATGCCGATTGATCACGACGATCGGTTTGTCGGAGAGAAACGGCACCGTCCCCGTGGCCAGCTCGAAGAGCATGATCCCGCACGCGTAAACGTCGGTTCGCGCATCGAGGTCGTCGCCGCGACATTGCTCCGGAGACATGTAGACCGGCGTCCCCGCGAAGCGCTCGTTCGCCGCATCGCTCGCCCGGAGGAGCGCGAGACCGAAATCGCAGACCTTGACCTGCTCGAACGGCTTGCCGTCGTCGTCCTGGCGCACCACGAGCACGACGTTGTCCGGCTTCACGTCGCGATGGACGATGCCACGGGCGTGAGCCTGCCCTAGGCCGGCACAGACCTGCAGCATGATGTCGGCGATGCGCTTGGCCGACATCGCGCCTTCTTGTCCGAGCACGGTCCGGAGCGAACGCCCCGCCACGAACTCCATGGACAAGTAGAGGAGGCCGTCCGGCTCCTGGCCGAAGTCGTGGACGCGAACGAGGTTCGGATGATCGAGCCGGCTCGCAGCGAGCGCCTCGTCGTAGAAGCGCCGGCAGAAATCCGCATCGTGCTGGTAGGACTCGTGAAGCACCTTGACCGCGACGGGGATGCGAAGCTCGCGATGGAGAGCCTTGTAGACTGCACCCATCATCCCGGTGCCGACGAGGGATTCGATCTGGAGCTTCCCGCCCGCAAGCGAGCGACCGATCAGCGCGTCGATACGGTCCGCCGCCGGCTCGACGTCGGACGCGATCGCGAAGTCGAGGCCCACGGCAACGTGCTCCACGGTCGGGACTCGCATCGACTCGGCCTCATCGTCCGAGAGCAGCGAGAGTCGCAGCGGAAAACCGTGCTCCGTCGGTGGTCCCGTCAGCTCGGCGATGAGCCGCAGCGGCTCGGTCGACGTCGGGGTGTAGACCTCGAGCAGGTGCCGCGACTGGTCGACCGGTGCGGAGACGAGCGGCACCCAGGCCTCCTCGTTTTCGCGCGCCACCTCCTCGAGAAAATCGCGCGCGGACTCCTCGACCAGGTCCGCGACGAGGACAGGAAGGAGATCGACCACCGCGCGATTACGCTTTCACCCCCACCGCGCAGGGTCAAGGAGGGCCGGCGTAAACAACCCAGCGGTCGCGCTCACTCCCGTGGTCGCTCACTCGTCGTTCGCGATGGTGGGCATCGCGTCGAGGTCGATCAGATCGAGGAGGTCGTCCGGGCGCACGGGCGACGGCCGGCTCGGAGCAGTCCGCGAACGCGACGTTCGTGTCGCAGCGGGAGCGACGGGGGCCCGCGCAGCCGGCGCCGCGGGCGGAGGAGGCGCGGTGCTGTAGGGTCGCTCGGCGGTCACCTCGGACGCGTCGTTGCCGAAATCATGATCGAGCGCTCGGCGGAGGAAGAGCCGACCGTCACCGACGCCCATGGCGAGGGCGATGCGTCGCAGCTCGAACGCCATCGCGCTCGCGTTCGGGTAGCGGTCGACGGGATCGATCTGGAGCGCGCGCTCGATGACCTGGACGAGCGCCTCGGGCAGGTGCGGCTGGAACGACATGGGCTGCACGAAGCCGTCGCGCGCGAGCCGCACGGCGTCGGCGTCCTTCACGTCGCGACCGAAGCGCGGACCAACGAACATCTCTCGCAAGAGCACGCCCAGCGAAAAGACGTCCGAGCGGCCGTCGCCCACGTGACCGTGCGCGACCTCGGGCGCCATGGTCGCCGTACGATGTGCGACCGCGCGCATAGTGCGGACGCTCGACGACGCGAGCTGCGCCATCGACGTCTCGAAGTCGGAGACCTTCACCTCGCCGCGCCAGCCCAGCAGCACCTTCCGCGCGCCGAGCGCGAGGTGGAGCATCCCGAGCTGCATGCCGCGCTGGTCACGCATCGTCCGCGCCGCGCTGAGCGCCTCACCGATCTCGCACGCGATGAAGAGCGCGAGGTCGAGCGGCAAGCGCAGCGAGCGATCGGCGTAGCGCTCGAGGAGGGCATGGAGGCTCACTCCGTCGACGAGCTCGTTGATGAAGTAGGGCTGACCGCGCCACTGGCCGAAGTCGTATGTCTCGACAACGTTCGGATGGCGGATGCACGCCGCGCGGATCGCCGTGCGCGCGGCGAGAGCGAGGACCTGATCCGCGTCCTCGCTCGAGACGGTGCCGAAGACCTTGACCGCGACGAGCCGGGCGAGACCGCTCCGATGCTCGAGCAGTCCCTGATGCACGACCGAGGTGGCGCCCCTGCCGATCACCTGGAGGAGGCGGACGCGGCGGTCTTCACCGACCTCGATGAGGTCCGCGCGAGGGTGCAGCAACGTCGGGGCAGGCATGAAGCAATTCCCGTCGTTGCAACGAACGCACCGCGCTCCGGCGTCCATAATCCTCGCGAATCGACGACCCGGGGCTCCGGTCGGATCCGATCGGATCCACGAGCCGGATCCATGTACGTTTTCAAAGGCTTAGGCGCGCATGTGCGTCCTTGTGGGCGTGGAGATGTGCTAAGGAAAGGTCGATGCGCGTGGCTCCTTCACCGCGGCTCCATCTTTTCGTCTGCGCGAACCGGCGCGACGGATCTCCACTCGGCCCCGGCTGCGCGGAGCGCGGCGACGCGCTCTACGACGCGCTCAAGGAGGCGGTCGCCTCGCGCCGGAGCGTCGCCACCATCTGGGTGACGAAGACGCACTGCCTCGGCATCTGTCCGAAGCACGGCGCCACCGTCGCGCGGTACCCGTCGCGAGAGCCGATCCTCTCCGACGTCGAGATCGGCGACGTCGAGGCGTTGCTCACCGAGCCGGGCGCGACGGGCACGACGGGCACGACCGACGACTGGGACGCCATCGAGCGCGAGCTGCTCGCGATCGAGGAGCTGCAGACGCACAAGGTCCTCGATCTCGCGCGCCGCCTCAAGCCCGGGCTCACCATGGAGGACGTGCAGAATCCGCATGATTTTCCGGAGCTCGACGATCCGGACTGGCACTATGCCGACGGGATCCTCACCGGCATGAAGAGCGTCACGAGCGCGCTCCGTGCGCTGAGGCAACGCGGACAGCCCCCCGGAGCGCCGCCCGAACCCGAAGGCGAGTGAGCGATGGCGAAGAAGCGCGACAAGGTGAAGAAGAAGGACGAGGAGGCCGCGCTCCCGAAATTCGGCGGCTTCCATCCGCTCGCGGGTGGCCTCGAGGGCTTCAAGGCCAAGCTCGACGCCGAGAAGAGAGCCGACGAGGAGAAGCAGAAGGCCGCGGCCGCGAAGGGCAAGCCGCTCCCTCCCCCTCCCCGCGCTGCAGCGAAGGCGCAGCGCGTGGTCGAGCCCGCGCGAACGGCGACGAGCGACCTCGATGACGAGATGAGCTTCCACCGCATGATGTCGGGCGTCACGCCCCTCGACACGGGCGCGAAGGCACGCGTGCCGCTCACCACCGAGGTTCGCCCCGGAGCGCAGCGCCTCAAGGCCGCGGAGCTCCACGCGAAGGTCGCCGTCGAGACCGAGGCCGCGATCGCGCACCTCCACTCGATCGTCGACGACGTCGCGCGCTTCGAGGTGTCCGACGACGGACGCCGCGTCGAGGGCCGGCGCATCGACGCGCCCGCCGATCTCGTCCGCAGCATGCGACGCGGCATGCTTCCGATCGACGGACGGCTCGACCTCCACGGGCTGACCGCTGCCCAGGCTCAGGAGAAGCTCGTCGAGTTCCTCCGCACCATGCGCTCGCGAAACGAGCGCTGCGTCCTCGTCATCCACGGCAAGGGCGATCGCATACCGGGCGCGGGCGTCCTCCGTGGCGAGATGGCGGCCTGGCTCTCCCAGGGAAAAGCGCGCGAGCACGTCCTCGCCTTCACGACCGCCCGCGACGACGACGGCGGCGAGGGCGCGGTCTACGTGGCCCTGCGGCGCTGAGCGCCGCGCGCCGCAAAAAAAGCTCGGCCGTGACGCGTTGCGGCGCGAGTCAAGGGTGGCCGGTTCCGTTTTCCGGGACTAGTGTCCCCGCCCGATGGTCGACAAGGTTCAGAAGATCTGGCTCGACGGTGAGATGGT
>JAYTZB010000490.1:0-9066 GCA_043742085.1 Polyangiaceae bacterium | reverse complement strand
CCAGCGTCCTCGCCCTCGACCTCGTTGCGGAGATCCATCCGATTCGCGATCGCGATGAGCCGGAACGGCGCGAGCGAGAGGTCGAGCGTCCTGCTCGTGCAGACCCCGCAGGTATCGTCGCAGGCATTGGCCGGCGACCGCTGGAGCCACGGGCAGATGATGCGGTGGTTCATCTCGGCGTCGCGCGGCTCACCGGCGCGGTCGAGAGCGAAGCCGTTGACGTCCTTCGTCTGGACCCAGTCCTCGAGCCATGCGGTCACGAACGCAGACGTGTCGGCCCCGGCGGGGGCGAGGTTCTCGATCGCGTGACGAAAGCTCCAGACGCCGGCGGTCGCGTTCTGCGCGCGCGAATCCGCGAGGACCGCCGGCTCGACGACGATGAGCTCCTTGAACCGATCGACATGGAGGTCGGAGCAGGCGGCAGCCGTGTTGCCGTCGCCGGCGGTACCGCTCGAGCCACACGCGGCCGCGCAGACGGCGACGACGAGCGCAGCACCGGTCACAGCAAGTCGGTTCAACGAGAGCACGCGCACCACCTGTCCACTGTCGAAGTCACAGCATCAGTAAAGCACCTTCGATGCCACGAGGCCTACGAGCTGAAGATGCGTCTGGATCGATCCACTGCGCGCGATCTGTGAACCGCCGTGCGACAACCGTCGTCCAGCGGTCGACAAACCCGATGTGCGAAAAGATGCGTGGCGCGTCGCTCAGCCGGGGTCGGTGAGCTGCTCGCGAACGCTGGCTCCGGTCGCCCGACGGTCGAGCTTTCCGGTCGCGTTGTGGACGAGCGATGCCGTGACCGCGATGCGACGCGGCCACTTGTGCCGGGCGAGCCTCGTCCTCACCTCTCGCGACACGGCGGCCACGGTCGTGCTCGCGCCAGCCTCGAGCACGATGGCGGCGCCCACGAGCTCGCCCCACGTCGCGTCGGGGATCGCGAAGACGCACGCTGCACTCACACCCACACACGACTCGAGCGCCAGCTCGACCTCGCGCGGATCGACGTTCTCGCCGCCGGTGATCACGAGATCGGATCGCCGGCCGGTGACGTGGAGGCGGCCGGCCGCGTCGATGCGTCCGAGATCGCCGGTCGCGAACCACCCGTCCTCCGCGAACGGCGACGGATGGCGCTCCGCGGGCACGTACCGCGTGAAGAGCGTCGGCCCGCGCACCTGGATGACGCCGCCTTCGATCCGCACCTCGGTCCCGGGCAGGGGCCGCCCGGTGCCAGCGTCGACCGACGGGCTCTCGCCGGGCGTGGACGTGGAGATCTGCGAGCACGTCTCGGTCATCCCGTAGGTGGTCACCACGGGGACGTTCCGCGCCGCAGCGGTCGCGAGCAGCGACGCGTTCGCGGCGTCACCACCGAGCAGCACCGCCCGCACGCGCGCCGGAAAGCGATACGCGGGCGCCTCCTCGAAGATGCGCGCCAGCATCGTCGGGACGAGCGAGAGCAGCGTGACCTCGAGCGCTTCGATGTCGGCGAGCAGCGCGGCCACCGAACCGGTCCACGGCGAGACCACGATCGGGATCTGCGCTTCGAGGCAGCGCAGCACCACCGAGAGCCCACCGACGTGACCGAGCGGCATGCACAGGAGCCAGCGATCGGCGGGCTCCCAGCGCAAGTTCGCAGCGCTGGCGCGCGCCGCGGCGGCGAACGCACGCCGGCTCAGCTCGACGCCCTTCGGCGCGCCGCTCGAGCCGGAGGTGAAGAGAATCGCGAGCGGCGCTTCGTCGTCGGCGAGCGGCGGCAGATGGTCGTCCTCGCGATCGCCATCGACGCCAGGAGAAAGAGAGCCCGCCGACGACGCCGACGGAGCCCACGTCTCGTCGAGGATCGTCGTCGCGCCCGAGAGCTCGAGCACGACACGACGCTCGGCAGCCGTCAGCCGCGGGTGGATCGGCACCAGCGGGGTCCCGAGCGCCACGAGCGCATGGATCGCGAGCAGCGTCTCGATCCGCAGCGGCGCCACCACCGCGACGGGCCGCGAGCGCTCGGTCGTCGCGGCGAGCTCGCGTGCGACGGCGCGAGCACGCTGCCAGAGCTCGGCAAACGTGATCACGCTCGTGGCGGTGACGATGGCCGGCGCCGCTCCGCGCTCTCGCGCCGCGGAGCGTAACGAGAATGCGCTGCGCTCCACCATCCTGCGATCGAGAGACTACAGCTTTCGCAGGTACGCGAGCAGAGCCGGTCGCTCTTCGGGCGTGAACGGACGATCAATGGTCGTGCCGTTCGTCGTGAGGAACGGCGGGACGACGCCCGGCGGCGCCGTCGCTGCCGCGAACTTGAAGAGCGCGGTGTAGTGGTCGAGCACGGCCTCGAGCGTGTCGGCGCTGTTGTTGTGGAAGTACGGCGCGGTGGCGTGGACGCCGCGGAGGCCGGGGACGTCGAGCTTCTGCCAGTCCTCGGCGAGCGGAGGACCGAAGCCGGCGAAGCCCGTGAGCAGCGCGCGGCCGGGGTCCGAGCTCGGCCTGCGCACCTTCGCGCCGCTGGGAGTCGTGATCTCGTACACGCGCACGTTCCGCGCGAGACGCGGCGCGCAAGGATCGAAGTGCCAGCGCGGCACGGGCGCGCCGTCGACCGGGCGAGGGCACGCCGAGGCGATGGTGATGTAGTGCGGGAGCCGCACCGTCGGGGTCGACTGCGGCGTCGACTGGCCGGCGCCGCCGTGGCACTGAGCACACGAGCGAGCGAAGACCGCCTTGCCCGCGGTCTCCTCGTCGTTCAGCTGCGGATCGGCATCCGGCAGCGTGGTCGCGCCGGCGCGGACCGCGTCCGCGAGCTCGCGCTCGCCGCTCGACGAGAAGAGCACGCGCTCGAACGCGGACACGTCGTCGAGCATGCGCGCGGACGGCGCATTCGCCGCCTGCGCGTGCGAGAGGAAGGCGCCTGCCGCCTGCTGCTGCAGCGTCGCTGCGCGCGCATCGAGCTGGTAGCCGCCGGTGGTGTTGGGGCCGCGCGGCCACGGGTTCACGCCGTCGGGGCCCGTCAACGCGACGTTGTTCACGCTCGGCACCGCGCGCCAGACGTCGACCGAGGTCTCGGAAGACGGCGCGTTGGTCGCCGGGTCGATGAGCTTGAAGCTCGCCGGCAGCGGGAACGTGATGCGAACGAGGCCGTTCTGCCGGAGGTTGCTGTAGTCGCTCGCGTTCGCGCCGTTGATCCGGAAGTCGTCGGCATCGATGGGGCGAAACAGCGGATCGTCCGCGTCGGGATCCTGCTGGCGGCGCTCCTGCAGGAGCTGGTAGCGCGCCTCGACGTTCGCAGGCGAGAGCTGGAAGCTGTCGCTCACCATGTGGCAGTCGGCGCAGGCGCGCCCGTTGGCGTCGAGCCCGTGCAGCTTGCGGTCGAAGAAGGCGACGGCGCCGCGAGCGACGGCATCGCAACGCTCACCGCCGCACAGTCCTCCGATCGAGAGGGGCAGCTGCACCGAGGACGCGCCGAGGTCGGATGCGGCGCCTGCCGTGTCGGCGCTCGCGGTGTCGCTGCTCGTGGAGCAGCCGAAGCCGGCGAGGCCGGCACCGAGGAGACTCAGAAAACCAAAGGCGAGGGACTTCATCGTTGTCCCGGCTTGTGCGAGCCGCGTGCCTGGCTGGCCAGCGCGCCGGCACGGTCTTCGGCAGCGCGATGATCGACCGGGAATCAAGCCCGATCGTGCGCTGCGCCGATCCCACACAGGGACCATCTGCCGGTCTTGCGAAGGGACGCCCCGTCGACAGAGGACGCGGAGACGACGAGGTCCCGCGACGTGTCGACGAGGCAGCCACTCCCACGAGTCTCACGCTGTCGCGGGCTTCCTCAGAACGTGCCGAACGCGGTCATGCCGGTCGGAGACACGTGCAGGTCGAGCGCGCCCGCGGTCTCTTTACCGACGGCGTTCTTGCGGTTGGCGCCGACCATGCGGAACGTGAAGTACGTCGACACGCCGGCGAACACGAGCGTGCTGATGAAGAGCGCGTCGGTCACGCCGGAGAGCGTCTGCGTCTTGTCACGCGCGCTGTTCAGGTCGTCGGTCGTGACGTTCGGCTGCGTGAGCTTCGTCTTCTGGTCGTCCTTCGCCTTTAGCGCGAGGACGCCGAAGATACCCGCAGTGACGAGCGTCGCGCCGGTGACGGTCCAGCCGATGACGGTGGGAGCGGTCCACGGATTCGCGCGCTCCACGGCGGGACGCGAGAGATCGACGAGCTCGATCTTCACCTCGACGGCGTCGGATCCGACGACCGAGACGAGCGCGGTCGCCGTCGTGTAGCCCTGCTTCGACGCGGTGATCTTGTGACGGCCGCCGTTGAGGACGATCGGCGTCTGGAGCGGCGAGGTGCCGATACAGGAGGTCTCGATGGTGGCGGTACAGACCGGGATGTCGTCGGCGTAGACGTAGGCGCCGTCGACGTTCACCTTGACGGTGACCTCCGCGACGCGCGGCTTGAGGACGGCGATCTCCTTGTCGATCTCTGCGCGACGATCGGCGGGGACGTTCGCGCCGCCCTCCTTCAAGTAGCGCTGGTAGCTGCGCATCGCGGCCGCGTAGTTGTTCTGCTGCCGCTGGATGCGGCCCATGTTGTAGAGAATCTTGTAGCTGGGCGCGAGCTCGTACGCGCGCTCGAACTCGAAGAGCGCGGCGTCGTAGTTCTCTTCGTTGAACAGCTGCAGACCGCGCTCGTAGTGAACGCGTGCACTCTCCACGTTGTCCGTCGCCGTCGCGGGCGCGCCCGTCGTCGGCGCTGCCGGACTCGTGGTCGTGGGCGCCGTTCCGGTCGCGGGTGGCGCGGTCGCGGGTGCCTGCTGTGCCTCGGCCGCATTCGCAGAGAGACAACACACCGTACCGAGCACCGTCGCCGTAAGCAGACGCATCGCAAGTCGACCCATGTCACTAGCCCTTCTGGAGCGACGAGAGACTTCGCCGCACGTTCCAGACTACAGAGCGCCGCGAGCAACGCGCAAGATCCGGTCGCGTGCCTCTGCACGTCAGGGAGGTGCGGGCTTTCCCCACGGGTCTTCTTTGACGAGCGGCTTCTTGTCGAGGACCGGCGCGGCGGACGCGCCCGTTCCGCCGTACGGCAGCTCGTCGCCCATCGGCTTGACGCCCCGCTTGCCAGCGCGAGCATCGACGGAGGCCGCCGGCGACGGCGCAGCGACGACCGCGGGGGCCTCGGGGGCCGATGCATCGGCGCCCGAGCCAAGGCGCCGCAGCTTGCGCTTCCCGCCGTCGACGCCGGCGTCGATGTCAGCCTCGAGCTCGGCGGACGCGCTCGCGTCCTTGTCTTCGATCGCAACCGGAGCCGACGTCGGTGGCGCCGGCACCGCAACGCTCGCCGAAGGGCTCGCGGAGCTGCTCGCGTCGGGGTCGTCGGTGCGTTTCCCGTCGCGACATGCCGGTGCGGCAGAGGAGAGGAGGAGCAACAAGCCGAGCGCAATCATGTCGGCGGGTGAGCGCGAAACGTCTTTATTTCTATGCACGGATTCTGTTCACGGAAGGGGGCTCGACGTCGGCGGGATCCAGATCGGTTCGGTCATCGAGACGGGCTCGAGCTCGTCATCGAGCTCCGTCGCGCTGGTGAGTCGCATCAGCGCCTCCGAGAGCGCGTGATGCATGTGCGCGGCGCTGATCGGACGCTGATTCCGATCCTTCGACATCGCCTTCATCACGATCTCCTCGACCTCGAGGGGGACGTCGGGGCGATATTTCCGCAAAGGCGCGGGAGCTTCACGGAGTATTCGCACCTGGACGTCGAGCTTCGACGTGCCCGCGAACGGATGTCGGCCGGTCAGGACCTCGTACATCATCACGCCGACCGCGAAGAGGTCGGAGCGGAAGTCGAGCTCCTGGACGCCGAGCTGCTCGGGCGACATGTACTGGGCGGTCCCGCACGCCTTGCCCGCCTGCGTGAGCCGGTCCGCGGCGACCGTCGAGAGGTCGCGCGCGAAGCCGAAGTCCAGGATCTTCACGATCGGACCCGGCCCGCCATGGTTCGCGAGGAAGAGGTTCTGCGGCTTCAGATCGCGATGAACGATGTGAGCGCGATGCGCAGCGTCGAGGCCCGAGAGCGTCTGCAGGAAGATGCTCACCACCTCACGGACCGGCTTCACGCGCCACGACTTCATGTGCGTGGCGAGCGTGTCGCCGAACAGCCGCTCCAGCACGACGTACGGTGCGCCGCTCGGCTGCCGCCCGACGTCGAGCACGTTGCAGATGTTCGGGTGCTGGCATGCGGCGACGAAGCGGGCCTCGAGAGCGAGCCTCGCAAGCGCCTCCGGAGAGTCCTGCTTGATGACCACCTTGATCGCGACGAGGCTGTTCAGGACGAGGTCCTGGGCCTCGAAGACCTGGCCCATGCCGCCGGCGCCGATGGGCCTGAGGATCCGGTACTTCCCGCCGAGGATCGTCCCGACCAGCGACGGCACGGCGGGCAGCGACCTGGACGGGCGCTGCGCGCGATGAAGCATGACCTCGAGCGCCTTGCCGGTCTCGGTACAGACGCGATCGGCAAGCCCGTGGGGTTTGCCGCAGAAGGGACACCAGCGAAATCCTTCCTTCACGTAGCTGTTCTCCAGGCGTCCACACCAGCCCTAACGCAAGGGGCGAGCCCGCGCCATGCAGCGCAGAACCGCAGGTTTGCGAAGGGCGGCTGTGGACGGGCGGGTCACTCTGAAGACTGCGCGGCCACAGGTGGGCTGTGACGGTCGTGCTTGCGTCACGAAAGCAGCTGCGAATGAGGACAAGGGAGGACCTGACAGAATAGACTGAATGCGAGCCCCCTTTCGAACCGAGCATGTCGAACGACGACCACAGCGACGACGACGACGACCAGATCCACCGGGTGGATACCGTCCCGCCGCCCGACGGTGAGGGCGACGCGTACAGCGCTGCGACGAGGGTGGGCCCGATGGCCGAGGCCGTCGTGAAGGAGATGATGCACGCGGCCACCGTGAAGGCGGCGGAGATGCGGGCGCGTTCCGACAAGAAGTCCGAGACGGCGGCCAGCGAAGCGCGCGCGGCTTCCGAGTCCACCAAGCCGGCACCGCCGAGCGCTCCGCCGCGTCCGAGCGCTCCGCGCCCCGCCGCTCTTCGTGTCGACGCGCGCGCGGAGGTTGCGGACGAGCCGACGGACGCCGACGCGTCCATTCCTCGCGCCTACGCAGCGGACGAGGAAGAGGACAACGCCGAGACGATGCTCAGCCCGATGGCGAAGCCACCGTCGATGCCACAGGCTCCGCACGTGCCCCGCGCAGCGATGCAGACGATGCCGCTGGCGCCGCCGCTCGCGAGGCCGGTCACGGCGCCCGTGCCGTTCACCCCTCCTCTCTTTCCGAGCCAGCGCTCGGCGCCCGGAAGCGGCGCTCCGGTCGCGGGTCCGGGAACCGCGGCGATGCCGCCGGCTGCGCCGCCCGTTGCCTCGGCGCCGTATCCCGCGGCTCCCTGGGACCGCGCCCCGATGCAGGCCGCGAGGGCGCCGCTCCTGGGGCCGACGTCGCTCGTCGTGCTCGCGATCTGCGGCTCGATCTTCGTGATCGGCCTGATCATGTTCCTCGTGTCGCGCTGACCGCGCTCGTCGCGCCGATCGCGCTTCTCGCGCTGACCGTCAGAGCTCGTGCTTGCGGATCAGGCGATAGATGTACGTGCGGTCGACCTCCGCCTCGCGCGCGGCCGCGGCCACGTTGCGGTCGTGACGCACGAGGAGGCGCCGGACGTATTCCTTCTCTCCCGAGTCGATCCAGCTCTCACGAAAATCCTTGTACGCCTGCTCGAACACGCGTCCCTCGTCCGCGGCGGGCAGCGGCGGTCCGGGGATGATGGGCGCCGATGCCATCACGGAGAGCGAAGGGCTCGACGCCGGGCCTGGCGAATCGGACGTCGTCGGCGGCGAGGGCGGCGGGCCGTGCTGCATCATGGCGAGCGCCTGCGTCGCGCCGAGGGCACGCGCGCGCTCCACGAAGTTCCGCAGCTCGCGGACGTTGCCGCGCCAGGGCCGACTCGTCAGCTCGCGCATCAGCTCACTGCTGACGTGCGCAGGGCCGCCGGCCGAGCGGAGGAAGTGGCTCACGAGGGTCTGGATGTCCTCGGTGCGCTCGCGCAGCGGCGGCACGTGCACCGGAAGCACGGCGAGACGAAAGTAGAGGTCCTCTCGGAACTCGCCGGCGTTGACCATCGTGAGGAGATCGCGATGCGTCGCCGACAGGAAGCGAACGTCCACCGAACGGTGCTGCGTCTCGCCCACGCGGCGTACGGTCCGCGACTCGAGGACCCGGAGCAGCTTCGGCTGCATGGCGATCGGCAGCTCGCCGATCTCGTCGAGGAAGACCGTTCCTCCGTCGGCCGCTTCGATCGCGCCGGAGCGCGCGCCGACCGCGCCGGTGAACGCGCCCTTCGTGTGCCCGAACAGCTCGGCGTCGAGCAGGTTCTCGGGCAGGGCCGCGCAGTCGACCACGACGAACGGCTTCGTCGCACGCGGCGAGGCGTCGTGGATCGCGCGGGCCACGAGCTCTTTTCCCGTGCCGGTCTCGCCGTAGATGAGGACCGAAGCGTCCATCGGCGCGAGGCGCGCGAGCGTCGAGAAGAGCTCGCGCATGCGCAGGCTTTGCCCGACCAGCTTGCCGAAGCCGGTGTGCGGCCAGATCTCGACGGTCCGGAGCTGACCGGGGTTGTAGTCGACGACGAGATCGGTGGAACCGAAACGCACCCTTCCCTTGTCGGGAACGCGCGCGCCCGTGACCTGCAGTCCGTCGACGAAGGTGCCGTTGCGGCTTCCGAGGTCGCGGACCCATACGCCGTCCTCGCGGACCTCGAGCTCACCGTGCAGGCGTGACACCGTCGGATCGTGGACGACGATGCCCGAGTCGGGCGACGAGCCGACGAGGATCCGACCGTCGATCACCTTCACGTGGTTGCCGGCCGAGTCCGACCAGATCACGCGCGGCTGACTCCGATGCCGCTCGGTGAGGGCGAGCGGGTTGAGGCGCGTCTCCTCCGGAGGCGGTTCGGAATACGTCATCAGCCCAGAGGCTACCGCAAGCGGGCCCCGCCGGGCACTCGCAGCGAAGAGGGCTTTAATTACGGCGAATGGGGC
>JAYTZB010000489.1:0-5926 GCA_043742085.1 Polyangiaceae bacterium | reverse complement strand
GCCGCGCTCACATCGGCGTCGTCGTCGCCGCCTGATCGCGCCATAATCCCGGGTGATGACCACGCTCGACGTCACCACGGCCACGCTCCCGCTCCGCTCCGGTGGAGCCATCCCGCAGGTCGGGCTCGGCGTGTGGCAGTCGCCGCGCGGCGATGTCACGCGCGGCGCGGTGCTCGCTGCACTGCGCCTCGGGTACCGCCACGTCGACACCGCCCGGATCTACGGCAACGAGGCCGACGTCGGCGGCGCCGTTCGTGACAGCGGCGTTCCTCGCGGCGAGGTGTTCGTGACCACCAAGCTCTGGAACGACGACCAGGGCTTCGACAGGGCGCTCCGCGCATTCGACACGAGCCTCGCGAAGCTGGGGCTCGACTACGTCGACCTCTATCTGATCCACTGGCCGGTCGCGGGCAAGCGCCTCGACTCGTGGCGCGCGCTCGAGCGGATCAAGGCCGAGGGCCGAGCGCGCCACATCGGCGTCAGCAACTACCTCGTGCCGCATCTCGAGGAGCTCCTCGCGAGCGCCACCGAGCCTCCCGCCGTGGATCAGATCGAGATCCACCCGTTCCTGCAGCAGCGCGAGACGCGTGCATTCTGCAAGAAGCACGACATCGTCGTCGAGGCTTACAGTCCGCTCACCAGCGGCCAGCGCCTCGATCACGCGGTGGTCGTGGCTGTCGCGAAGCGGCTCGAGCGATCGCCCGCGCAGGTGCTCCTCCGCTGGGCCATCCAGCACGGCCTCGTGGTGCTGCCGAAGTCCACGCACGAGAAGCGCATCGCCGAGAACGCCGCCCTCTTCGACTTCACGCTCGATGCCGCCGCGATGAAGGAGCTCGATGCGCTCGAGGAGGGACTCGCCACCGGGTGGGACCCGCGCACGCAGAAGTGAGCGCGTCCTCCGCGCTCACAAGGAGAAGTGCATGATCGCAGAGAGGGCGACGACGACGTGCGTCGCGCCGTCGACCTTCCCCGAGTACGAGACGTTCGAGGTATGCACCTCGGCCGACGTGATCGACCCGACATCCGTGCCGAGGTTCAGATCGAGGGTCGTGGACCGACGCGCGCCGCCGGACCCCGCGAAGCGATAACCGAAGCCGAGCTTCATCTCCACGGGGCTCGAGAGCGAGTACGTCGCGCCGCCGGCCGTGCCGCCGTAGGTCGTTCCGAAGCCCAGCCCCACTTCTCCGTAGATGCCGCGTGCCCGATCCTGCGCCGCAAACTGCAGCATCACCGGCACCTGCAGCGAGTAGCCGCTGCACGAGTCGCCACAGCCGGAAGGCTCATGACCGTAGGACCCGCGGAAGCCGACGAGGACACCGATATGCGACGCCGGGTAGTAGCCGAGACGCACGTCGAACGAGACGCCCGGACCGAGCGTCTTGACGCCGGGCGCGAACGACGTCGCGGGGAAGAGGCCGCCGCTGCCGAGTTGCAAGACCCAGCCCGAGGGCTTCGTCTCGGCGATGTCGTTCTCCTTCACCGTGACCGTCTCGCGAGCCGCTGGCGATGCCTCGCCCGCGAGCGGCGCGGGCAGCGCGGCGCCGTCGAGCGCTCCGCTCGTGAGCGTGACGGGGGCGACGGCGCCTGACGAGGCGGCGCCCGATGCGCTCGCATTCGATGCGGTCGTGATCGTGCTGAACGCGGTCACGTCGCGCGTGACCGGCGGGAGCGGCGGGAGCGCTTCGGCCGCCGGCGCCGGCAGAGGAGCTGCGGCCGGCGCGTTCTTCTTCGTGGCACGCTTGGCGGGGCGAGCCGGTGCTGCCTCCGCGCTCGAGGGCGAAAGAGCGGCGAGACCTACGACCGGAACGACGACCATGGCGACGAGCTGGAACAGGCGCATGGCCGCCGGTCGGCCAGGCCGCGGCGAAGTTGCTGACGTTCCGTAGAAATGTGCCGGATCGACGGCGCGACGATCAGCCCGGGAAGACGCGCGCGGTCCGCGGGTTCCAGCGCTTCGTGCCGCCGACGGGCGTGAGCGGCGGGACCGCGACAGTGCCGCGCATGCCCTGATGACCGCCCGATCGCTTAACGACCGCCGCGAGCAAGGCCTCGGCGAGCGCAAAGCTCCCGAACTCGGCGATCCATCCGCCGCGCGGGATGCCCTTCACCTTCGCGAACACACCGTCGGCGAAGAACTCGAGGAGAGGTCCCCACGCGGCGCCCATGTGTCCCTTGTCGACGGCGAGCGCGCGGCACACGCCGCCCGTGCGATCGGCGAGCGGCACGAAGCTCGTCTCCAGCTTCTCGACCGCGTCCGGCTCCGCGGAGACGCGTCCCACGATGATGCGGTGGGGATTGCGGTTGGTGGTCTCGTGGACGCCCTTGGTCTCGGCGTCGGAGAGGCTGTAGCGATGGGCCGATGTGCCCTTGACCGGCAGCGACGGATCGCTCGCGAGAGCGAACGTGTAGGGCGGCTTCTCGGCCTCCGCGACGGGGAGCGTCACGATCGAATCGACGACCATCACGGTGTCGACCCAGACCTCCTTGATGTTCTTGCCGCCGTTGGGGTTGGTCTTGCCGTAGATGATGAGGTCGCCCGGGCTCACGGTCTCGGGGAGGCTGTCGGCGACGACCTTGCCGGCGCCCATCACCTTCTCGTTCGCGAGGTTCGCGCCGTCGAGCCGGAGGAACGCGTGGAACGGCCCCCACGGATCGCAGAACAC
This sequence comes from Polyangiaceae bacterium, assembly GCA_043742085.1. Classification (GTDB taxonomy): domain Bacteria; phylum Myxococcota_A; class Polyangia; order Polyangiales; family Polyangiaceae; genus Labilithrix. Next base: position 3,263 of record JAYTZB010000489.1, on the reverse strand, counting down.
GCAGGGATCCTGGTACGAGCCGACCACGCCCGGCGCTTCACCGAGCGGATCGGTGAAGCCGTCGGCCATGACCCAGAACGGACCCTGGCGGATCTCGCTGCCGAGCAGCGTCCCTGTGACCTCGAACGGAACGCGTCCGGAGATGTTGTCGGTTCCCGGCTTCTGGGCCGGATCGAGCGAGTGCGGGAAGAAGAAGGCGCGGCGGCTCACGAGTGCCTGTCTACCAGATCCACACCGGTAGATCCCGGCTCACTCGGTGGCGGACTCGACCTCGGGCTCGAGGCGCACCAGCGTCGACTGGCCGCGGAACATCTTCGCGTCATACGGCCGCGCCGGACCGACCTTCTTGATGATCCAGCCGGTGTATTGGTTCAAGGTCCAGTCCTGCTCGTAGCGGCCCTGGTTGTCGACCTCGAGAATGAGGTTCTCGTCGGCCACGGCGTAGATCGCCGTCTCGGGGACGCGATCGCCGAAGAGCTCGGGCTTCGGATGCTTCTCCTTGGTGATCACCTCGAAGGAGCCGATCTCGGGAGTCTTGCCCGGAACACCTGTATAATACATGTGGATGACGTCACCGATGGCGACCGCCTTCGACGGCTCGCCCATCTGGCCCGTCTTCTCATGCGCAGCACGACAGAGGAGCCCGCGATTGGCGAGCATCACGGTGCCCGCGCGGTCCACGTTCTTCACAGTCGCTTTGTAAGCCCATTCCATGGTGTCAGCAGCTCCGGAGGCGGAGCATGGCACTGCAGCCGAGGGCCTACAAGGAAAGCGTCACGGCTTCTTCGCGGGCTCGCCAGCGTCGAGCTGCGGCATGCGCTCCTTCAGCCGCGCCGCGAGCTTATCGAAGTCATAGCGCTCGGGCCGACCACCCTCGGGCAAGCACGCGATGTCGTTCGCGACGGCAGCGGCGCGCTTGCGGAGCGCCTCCTTGAGGCCGAGCTTCTCGCCGAGCGCGACCAAGGTGGTGTGCTCGCTGGTCGAGACCACGCCGTCGAGCTGGGCAAACCACGCGGCGAGCGCGTAGGTGAGGACCTGCTCCCACTCGCTCATGCCGGCGACGTCTGCGCCGTCGAGCGTGACCTTCTCCTTGGTGGCCTTCTCGACCGCCGCGAGATCATCGCCCTCGAGGCCGGCCTCCTTCGCCGCGCGGAGGAGGCCGACCGCTTCGACCTTCTGGAGCGAGCCGTCGATCCAACCAATGGCCGCGAGCGCGAGGAACGGCTGCTTCGAGAGCTTCATGCGTCCGTTGTATCCGAGGTCGCAGCCGCGTGGCTATCGAGTGCTACGTTCGCGGGAAGTGCCCGAGATCACGATCCACGAGACCACGGACGCATCCGGTGCGCCGGTCCGCACGCGCCTCGCGCTCGACGAGGGAGCCCTCTCTCTCGACGTGGGAGGCGTGCTGCTTCCCCTGCCCGACGGCGCGCTCGAGGCGGTGATGAAGCGCTACGGAAAGGCTCTCGATGCACCGGAGAGCGAGATGATGGTCGACGAGCGACTCGAGCTCGGTGAGGGCAGCGCCCTCGTGCGCTTTCGCTTCATGCGTCGCTACGACGTCATCGCCCGCGACTACCTCGTGCTGTATCGGCCGGACGAAGAGCCGCTCTGCGAGATGGCCACCTCGATCACCGCCGCGCTCGACCATCTGGCGCGGCGGTTCGCGAGCCTCACTCCGGGTCCGTGAAGGCACCGGGATTCGCGCACGGGCCACCTTCACGGAGAGCGTGGTCGCCCCTACCCTCCGCGCGATGACCACCAAGCCCGGCGACGACTGGCACGTCCTTCCTCACGGCCCGATCGAGCAGCTCGCCGAGAACCTCTGGTGGGTCCAGGGCTCGCTGCGCGGCATGTCGCTGAAGCGCGTCATGACGGTGGCTCGGCGGACGGACGGCAAGCTCGTCATCCACAGCGCGATCGCGATGAGCGACGACGCGATGCGCGAGCTAGAGGCGCTCGGCGAGCCTGCGTTCCTCGTGGTGCCGAGCCGGGTCCACCGCCTCGATGCCCCCGCATACAAGAAGAGGTATCCGAGCCTCCGCGTCTATGCGCCGCGCGGAGGGCGGAAGTCCATCGCCGACAAGCTGCCGATCGACGGCACCTACGAGGACTTCCCCGCTGACCACGCCGTGCGGCTCTCGATGCTGCAGGGCGTGAAGCAGCAAGCGTGACCCCCTCGGCCTCCTCGTCACATCGCTCCTCGGGTCGGCACCGGGACCGCGGATCTCGCGCCTCGTGAAGCTCTTGTTCGTCGACGACAAAGCGGCCTTCCGCCGCGATCTCGAAGGCTTCGCCGAGACGAAGGATCTCGTTCGGATGATGGTGGCGCACGAGAAGATCGCGCACGGCCCCGACGCCGCGGCTGCCCTCCGACGGGCGGCTGCGCAGCTCTAGGCGCGAGCTCCGGGCGCCAGTCCAGGACGAGGGGCGGAGCGGGAACCGGCCCAGGACACCCCGCGCTCTGTCCCGGACATAGGGTCACGCCCAAATTTCGTCGCGATTCCGTGGTCGGCTCGCCGGCACGTTGCCTGCTGAGGGCGCCCCATGACCAGCGTGACGACCCCGCGGAGCGTGCCTCGGTGGCTCGTCGATCTGCCCGCCAGCACGCCGTACTCGGGGCTCGTGGTCGACGCGTGCACGTCGAGCTACCGCGATGAGCACCCGCAGACCAAGGTCCGCCGCGATGATCCCGGCGCGTACGCCGGCAGGACGCCGGCGCACGTCGCGGCGCTGGCGAGCACCGGCCTCGCCGAGGTGCTCCATCGTCACGACAGCGCTCCCCAGCCGCTGATGTTCGACGATGGCGAGCCGTTTCGGCTCGTGATCCTCGTGGCAGAGGGCAACCCCGCGGGCACGACGCTCGGTGAGCTAGTCGTGCGCGGCGAGCTGCGTCGTCACGACGAGAGGCTGCCGCTCGATGCGATGAGCGCCATCTATCACGACGGGATCGCATTCATCGGACCGCGCGCTCTCCGCGTCGAGCGCGATGCGCCTTTGCGATGGGTGATCGCGCTCCGCAACCAGGGCAACGAGCTCGTGATCCCGGCCGAGGACGCGCTGCGATTCCTGCGCGACCTCGTGAGCCGGTCGAGACGCGAGCTGTTCGAGCTGCCTCCGTCCTTCGCGCTCGCCCAAGGCGGAAGCTTCCGTACGCGGGTCCACGTGCGACGGCCCGATGCCGACGCCGTCGTTCCCCCGAAGTCCCTCCTCGCCGACGTGACGTTCGCCTACGAGGGCGGCGCCGTCGCGGCGTGGCGCGATCG
>JAYTZB010000488.1:0-3256 GCA_043742085.1 Polyangiaceae bacterium | reverse complement strand
GGCGACGTGGTCGGCGTCGTACAGACCGCCGTCGGCGGCCAAGCGGTGACGCAGCTCTACGAGCGCGAAAAGGCCTTCGACGTCACGGTCCGTTGGCTGGCCCCGTACCGCACGTCACTCGAAGCCATTCGTGAGATCCAGATCGCGACGCCGGCGAACATGATGGTGCCGCTCGGTCAGGTCGCGAAAATCGAGCTCATCGAGGGACCCTCGAACATCTTTCGCGAAGATGGCCAGCGCTATACGCCCGTGAAGTTCTCCGTGCGCGGCCGCGACCTCGAGGGAGCCGTGAAAGAGGCGCAGGCGAACGTACGCGCCAAGATCCCCGACGGCTACGGCAAGCGCCTCGAGTGGTCCGGGGAGATCAACGAGCTGCGAAGCGCGCAGCGTCGCCTGCTCTTCATCGTGCCGCTCACGCTCCTCTTGATCGCGCTGTTCGTCTTTGCGGCGGTGAAGACGTGGATCGATCTTCTCGTCGTCCTCATCGACATACCGCTCGCGTGCCTCGGCGCGCTCGTCGCGCTGCTCGTCACGCACACGAACTTCTCCGTTTCGGCCGCGATGGGGTTCCTCTCGATCTTCGGTATCGCGATCCAGGACGCCATTCTGGTCGTCACGTACTTCCAGCAGATGCGCTACAAGGAGGGCCTCAGCGTCCGTGAAGCGGCGCGCGGCGCTGCCGAGAAGCGCTTCCGCCCTGTGCTCATGACGACGCTCGTCGCGATGCTGGGCCTCATGCCGGCCGCGCTCTCGCACGGCATCGGCTCGCAGACGCAGAAGCCGCTCGCGATCGCGGTGATCGGCGGTTCGCTCATCCTGGCGATGATGACGCGTGTCATCCGTCCGCCGCTGTTGCTCGTCGCGCACGAGTGGTGGGAGGCGTGGCGGATCCGCCGAGGCATGAGCGCCAATCCGTTCGTTTCCGACGACGAGGCAGAGCGCGAGAGCGCCGAAGCGCACGCGCCTCGTCATGTGGGCTGATCTGAAGCGACGAGAGCACCGAGAGGGAGGTGATGCGATGGAACGTTTACCGGCACACGGCCGACCGACCACGGCTCCTGGTACGGCCAGTCCCTACCGCGATGTTCGTGATGCGCTCGGCGAGCGGGCGAAGCACCTCGAACGGGAGAACGCAGGTCTGCGAGCGCTCGCTGCGTTCCTCGTCTTTCTCTCGACGGTGCTCGCCGCGGCGGCGGCATGGTGGTTCGCAGTTCTCTGGGCGATGACCCGATGAGGTGTCGCGGCAGCCCGTGCACGTGACCTGATCCTCGGTCTGGTGCGCGTGCCTCCGCTCAGGGATGCGCCGTGCTGTCGGCCATCTCTGCGCGATGCTTCGCGTCCTCGTCGGAGCGACGAAGGCGCTCCTCGTCGATGCGGTCGTAGATGGCGACGGCGATCTCGGGCGTGACCTTCTCGCCGAAGAGATCGCTCGCCGCGAGCCACGCGAGCTCGAGGGTGTCGTGGACGTACGCGGCGGCGTCCGACGTGTGCTCGGCGCCGCGCCAGCTCTGGTTCATCTTCTCGAGGCGGGTGGCGAAGCGCTTTTCGGTGGTTTCGGACATCCGGCCAACCACCATGCACCCTTCGAGCTGTCAAGGAGGATCGAGCTAGAGCCCGAGCTCGACGACCGCGCGCTCGAGTACGGTGTCCTTTCCCGCCGCGAGATCGGCGGGGTCGTACTCGACGGCGACCTTCGGCGGAAGCGGCGCGCCCTCCAGCGGCAGATCGGTGGAGGCGTCGAAGCAGGCCGTCGGATCGTAGTTGGCGTTCATCGGGGGCGGGCCGTCGATGGTGATGGGCGCTCGGCCGCCGCCATACGCGCCCGCCGATGCCGACCCGATCACCGGCACGGCCGAGCCCTTCGCGACCGCGAGCGGGAAGTAGTCGCCGGCGCTGTACGCAAGCCCGTCGGTCACCACCGCCACCTTGCCGGTGTACGCGAACGGCCCGCCCGGCGTGATCGCGTAGCTCGCATAGCGCTGCGCGTCGTAAGCGATGGGCGACGAGGACGGGACCCGTGTACGGCAATACGAGATCGCCACGTTCTTCGCCGACGGAAACCCAGCGACGATGGCGAGCCCGACCGCCGTGATGCCGCCGGTGTTGCCGCGCGCGTCCCAGATGATCGCGCGCGCGGTCTTCACGGTGTCGAACACCTTGACGACCTCGGCCTGGTAGGCCGCGATGAACGCATCGTAGTCGGCCTGGGTCGGGTTCGCGGGGAGCTGCTTGTCGAACGGATAGAAGCTCGGGAGACGGATCACCGCCACCCCGTCCGGCCGGGTCTTCGCCTCGGCGTAGATCTGCCGGTTGCGCGAGAACGGATCGGTGCAGTCCGTGCGCTGCGCGTCGGCAGTCGCAGGCACGATGATCTCGCGCGTCGTTCCGTCGACGGCTCGCACCTCGAGCTTTGCGCCGGCCGGCACCGTGCCGAAGAAGGAGGCGGCCGCCGAGTAGCGACGTCCCGATAGCGCCGGAAAGACGTCACCGCAGACTGGCCGGAGATAGGCGGTCGCGAGCATCGCGTCCCCGCTCTCGCCGTCGGCGCTGGTGATGACGTCGCCAGCCGCGAGACCGAGCTTGTTGCCCGCCCGCACTGCCGTGACGGCGATGCCGCCGGCCGCCGGCCGACCGCACACGCCGAAGCGCGAGCCCTGCGAGAACGGGATCGCCTTCCCGCACACCGAGGTATCGGCGGGCAGCAGCGACTGATGCCCCTGCGGGAACGCGTTCATCGTGCGCCACGCCGCGGCGTAGAACGCGAGGTCGGTACCGTCGCCCTTCACGAGCGCGGTGCGCTCGCGCCCCTTCAGCGCTGCCACGTCGATGGGCTCGTGCCACGCCGATGATGTGGAGAGCGTGTCCGCGAGCGCTGCGATGGACGTTGCCTGTGCGAGCTGGCGCGCGGTCGGATCCTGGCACGAGGTGTCTCGACACGTCTGCTCGCCCGGGCAAGCCGCCGCGTCGGTCCATGCCGTCGCTTCGCCGCGTGCCTCGCAGATCTCGACGCGCGCGCCGTCGCAGCGCGAAGCTCCCACGTCCGGACACGCGCGGTCCGCGGGCGAGCTCTCGATGCCGGCATCCACGGGCGCCGCTTGCTGCGGTGCGCTCGCCGAGGAGCAGGCCGCGAACGCGAGGAGCAGCGGCAGCACGACGAGCGGGACGGACGGCGAGAAGAGTCGGTTCATGGTGATGGCCTCGGGACAGCAGGAGGGAGGAGACGAGGGAGCGAGAACCGCTCCGCCGGATCGGCCTC
>JAYTZB010000487.1:0-2546 GCA_043742085.1 Polyangiaceae bacterium | reverse complement strand
AGAGCGGCCGCAAATCGTGCGTTGTCCCTCGTATCGAGCGAGCACCGCTCGCGGACGATGGCCTCGGCCGGCACCCCGCCGTCGCGGAGCATGCCGGCGAGCGCATCGGCCTCCACGAGGCCCTCCCAGGACCGACCCCCGCACGCCACGGCCAGCGTGGCACCCCGCGAACGGTAGGTCTCGGCGGCGGCCCGGGCCCGCCGCGCGAGCGTCGGACTACCCGCGCGACAGCCGAGAACGCACACGACGAGCTGCAGATCGTCGGTTCTCGGCACGCTCAGGTCTTCATAGCGAAAGGTCCCGGCTAGTGCGAGCATGCAGGAGGTCCGTCGTTTCTCGGTAGATTCTGCGGCGGAATCGTTCGATGCTCGTCTTTCGGAGGCTTCGAGGAGGGCTATGCGGATCACCTTTTGGGGCGTCCGGGGCAGCATCCCGAGCCCGGGACCGGACACCGTCGGCGTCGGCGGCAACACGAGCTGCGTGGAAGTGCGGGCGGGCAAGCTCCTCCTCATCTTCGACGGCGGCACGGGCTTGCGCTTGCTCGGCAAGACGTTGCTGAAGGACATGCCGATCACCGCGCATCTCTTCTTCAGCCACGTGCACTGGGATCACATCCAGGGCTTCCCGTTCTTCGATCCGGCGTTCGTGCCCGGCAACGTCATCAACCTCTACGGCGGCAACAACGTGTCGCGCACCCTCGAGGAGACGCTGGCGGGCCAGATGGACCACCCGAGCTTCCCGGTCCATCTCACAGACATGGGCGCGAAGATGCATTTCCACGACGTCGTCGAGGACGTGCCGCTCGAGCTCGATGCCGGCGACGGGACCAAGGCCGTCATCACGTCGGCGCGGGGCAACCATCCCAACGGCGTCTGGGCGTATCGCGTCGACCACGGCGGGCAGTCCGTCATGTATGCGACCGACACCGAGCACTACGCGGTGGTCGATCCGCGCCTCTCGAAGCTCGCGAAGAACGTCGACCTCCTCATCTACGACTCGCAGTACACGCCCGAGGAGTACTCGGGCACGGCGGGCTCCGGCGGCTCCAAGGTAGGCTGGGGACACAGCACCTTCGACGAGGCGGTCAAGCTCGCGAAGTCCGCGGCCGCGAAGAAGCTCGTCCTCTACCACCACGACCCGATGCAGAACGATGCCGCGGTGGCCGAGAAGGAGCGTCGCGCGCGCGAGCTCTTCCCGAGCTGCGAGGCGGCGCGCGAAGGCCTCCGGATCGAGCTCTAGGTCGCGCAAGAAACGCGGATCGCGAAAGCCTTGCGCGGCATCCGGGGTCGGTAACACGCGTTTGCGCGGAACGTTCCGGGCCGATCCTGGATCACGCGTGAATTCGCATGCCTCGATCTGGCATCGCGCGTGCAATCAGCATGGGTGCTCGCAGGAGGCATGAGGCTCGAATCCCGAGCCGGGGGTGCTCCACGCGAAGAGGAGTCCGAGCCATGTCGTCGTCGTCACGCGCTGACGGTGGGGGATCGTTGCGCGCTTATCGCGGTAGCCTCGCAGGTCTGCACACCCTCGATCGCGAGACCGAGCGGGATCTCGCAAAGCGCTGGATGGCCGGTGACCAGAGCGCGGGAACGAAGATCGTCGAGGCGTGCTTGCCCTTCGTGGTCTCCATTGCGCTCGAGTACCGACGCTGGGGCGTCCCGCTCGAGGACATCATCCAGCAGGGCAACATGGGCCTCCTGAAGGCGGCCGAGAAGTTCGACCCGACGCGGGAGTGTCGCCTCGCGACGTACGCCGCCTACTGGATCCGCGCCGAGATACGCGAGTACGTGGTGCGCGCCTTCCGCGTGGTGCGTCTCGGTACGACCAAGGGCGAGCGTCGCGCGCTGCGGGCGTATCGCCGCTCGAAGACCACCGATCCGGCGGCGCTCGCCGAGCTCTCGGGCCTCTCCGAGGAGCGCGTGCGCATGCTCCTTCCGCTGCTCGCGGCGCGGGAGACGAGCCTCGACGCCAGCACCAACGACACGACGCCGGTCATCGATCGCCTCGCGTCTCCCACGTTGTCGCCGGAGGACGAGACGTCGCGGGACGAGATCTCGGAGCAGGCCGGTCGCGCGGTGCGGGCTGCGGTGGGCGTGCTCGACGAGCGCGAGCAGATGATCGTGAGGGCGCGCCTCATGACCGAGGACCCACCGACGCTCCAGGAGCTCGGCACGAAGCTCGGCGTGAGCAAGGAGCGCGTTCGCCAGCTCGAGGAGCGCGCACGTACCAAGCTGCGCGGCGAGCTGCAGGCGTTTGCCGAGCTCGTGGCCTGAAAGCACCCCATTCTTCGCGGGTCCCGGGAGGGGCTGCTAGCCTTCTGGATCCGGGATGCGGAAGAGGATCTGGCTCACGACCGGGATGGTGCCCGTGGCAGCCGCTGCTGCCTGGGTGGTGTTCCATGGCGGTCATCGAGCGCCGCCGCCTCACGCGGCGGATCCGCCTGTCGTCGTCATCGCCGCGCCGGTCGCGGACGCTGGAACGACGCAGCCGAAGATGGATCCCAACGACGACAGTCACGACGACGAGCGCTCGTATGTCTTCCGCAT
>JAYTZB010000486.1:0-2528 GCA_043742085.1 Polyangiaceae bacterium | reverse complement strand
TGCTCGCGCAGTACGGACCGGCCTTGGCGTACGAGATCTTGCCCGCCACCGAGCCCATGTTGATGAGCACGCCGCTGCTGCCCTGCTGCCGGAACGCCGCCATCGCGGCGCGCACGCCGTGGAGGGTGCCCATCACGTTGGTATCGAAGAGCGCCCGCACCGCGTCGGTCGGGACCTCCTCGATGGTGCCCAGCATGTACACCGCGGCGTCGTTCACCCAGACGTCGATGCGACCGAAGCGCTCCACGGCCACCTGCGCGAGCGCCTTGACGCTGTTCTCGTCGCGGACGTCGGTGATCATGCCGACGGCCTGGGCACCGAAGGTGTCGCGACACTCGACGGTGACCTCTTCGAGGGCATCGGGATCGCGCGCTGCCAGGACGAGACGCGCACCGCGCGCGGCGAAGCGAAACGCAGCGGCGCGGCCGATCCCGCTCGAGGCACCGGTCACGACCACGACTGCACCCTTCAGCTCTCGTCGCTTCATCGCTCGATGACCTCCGGCGGCGGACATGAGCAATGCGCGTTCCTCGCGCGGAGCTCGCGCGCGGGAACGCCAACGTGACGCGCGGGACACGCCAAAGCGCCACGCGAGGCGATCACGGCGCCATCACGGCAGGTCTACGATGCGGATCGGAAGCTCTGCGCTGAGCTGCTTGCGGAGGAGCGGCATCGCGACGTTGTAGACCGGGGTCCCGACGCGCGTCCGGCCCTCGAGCGAGCCGCGATGCGCGTGGCCGTGGAAAGCGACGGTGACGGGATAGCGCTCGAGCGGCTCCTCGAGGCGGCTGCATCCGAGAAATGGGAAGATCTCCTCGGGCTCACCCTCGACGGTCGCGCGGATAGGTGCATAGTGCAACATCGCGATGCGACGGTCGCCGCGCAGTCGGGCCAGAGCGGACTCGAGCTTGAGCGCCTCGTCGAGGGCCTCCTTCACGAAGCCCTTGATGACCGGCTCGCCCCAGGGACCGAGCGTGCCGCGTCCGAAGCCGCCGGCGAACCCCTTGATCCCGACGATGCCGACGCCGTCGATCACGTGGCTGTCGCCGTCGAGCACCTTGATGCCGGCCTCGCAGAGGATCGCCGTCACCTTCTCGGGGTGCCCCGACTCGAAGTCGTGGTTGCCGAGTACCGCGAGGATCGGGATCTTCACGCCGGCGAGCTCCTTCGCCAGGACCACCGCCTCCTCGGCGAGGCCGTAGTCGGTCAGATCACCGCATAGAAGCAGCATGTCGGCGCGACCATCGAGCTGCTCGAAGTATGGACGAAGGTTCCCAGCCATGTCCTTCGTGACATGGAGATCGCCCACCGCAGCGACGCGAATCGCTCGCCGCACGGTCCCGCTGTCGCTGTGCTCGGGCTGAGTCATGCTCGAGCCACCTACGTCGCAATGATCGTACCTCGGCCATGCGGCACGACGCGCTGCGCTAGCGAGTGTCGGCGGCGACATGGGGGCGTGGCCCAAGGCTTGAAGGAAGATCGCAGTGATGCCTTCGATCTTCCAACCCACGAAGAGTGCTCGGCGCGGTCGTAGCCCCCTCAGCACGCGCCGGATGGTCTCGCCTTCAGCAGGACAGTTCTACGGCGACACCGTACGGACGCTCACGGACGCGGAAGTACCTTTCGTCGTCGGTGGGGCATTTGCGCTCAAGCACTACGCTGGGATCGCGCGCGGCACGAAGGACCTCGACGTCTTCCTGTGTCGTCGCGATCTGCCGCGAGCGCTGGAGGCCCTCCGCGACAAGGGCTACACCACGGACGAGACGTTTCCGCACTGGCTCGCGAAGGCCTGGTGCGGCGATCACTTCGTCGACTTCATCTATGCCTCGGCGAACGGGCTCTGTCAGGTCGACGAGCACTGGTTCGAGTCGGCCGTGACGGTCACCATCTTCGACGAGCCCGCGCTGCTGTGCCCGATCGAGGAGGTGATCTGGAGCAAGTGCTTCGTGATGGAGCGCGAACGCTTCGACGGCGCGGACATTTACCATCTCATCGCCGCGAAGGGCGACTCGCTGGACTGGAAGCGGCTGCTCTCTCGGGTGGGCGAGAACTGGCGCGTGCTCCTCGGTCACCTCGTCTTCTACAGCTTCGTCTACCCGCGCGAGCGTAACAAGGTGCCGGCCTGGGTGATGGACGAGCTGATGGCGCGCCAGGCGTCCGAGCGCGAGCCCGAGAACCTGCCCGTGTGCAACGGCACGCTCCTCTCGCGCGAGCAGTATCTCGTCGACATCAAGGAGCGTGGCTACGCCGACGCGCGCGTTCCACCGTTCGGCAACGTGCCGACCGCCGAGATCGAGCACTGGACCGACGCCATCGGCAAGATCAAGTAGCCGCGAGCGCTGCCGCGCACGGAACGATCCTCACACGACGACGAAGGGGTCGGCGTCGGCGAGGCTCGCCGTCACCAGCACGTTACCCAGTCGCGCGCCGAGGCGAGCCGCATAGGCGCGCACGGCGGCGCGCTCGCTGTTCGAGTGGAGCGTGGCAATGACAGTGACCCCGCGGCGCGCCGCGGCCAGCGCATCGTG
>JAYTZB010000485.1:0-4083 GCA_043742085.1 Polyangiaceae bacterium | reverse complement strand
CGTCGAGCGCGGCGGGCTTGCCTTCGTCGCGACCGGTCTTCCAGATCGACTCGAAGTTCGCCTCGAAGGCCGTGATGAGCCGCGCGTGGGTCGGGGCCTCGAGGAGCAGCTCGTTCTCGAACGTGCCGTGCTCCGAGTTGTCGGAGAGGTTGTAGCTGCCCGTGTAGAGCTTCGAGCCGTCAACCACCATGTACTTCGAGTGCATCTGCGGCGCATACGAAGCGTCCCAGCGGTACGCGTAGAGCTTGTAGCGAACGTCGATGCCCGAGCTGCCGACCTGGTAGCCGAAGAGGAAATCGTTGTTGAGGCAGTCACGCTTCTTCGCCTCGGAGGTGCCGGCCGTCGAGAGGCACGTCTGCACCTTCGCGAGCTGGGCGTCATGCGTGCCTGCTGCGATGAACTCCTGCCCGTCGAGATAGACGCGCACGTCGAGCGCCGGGGTCGCCTTCTTCTTCGCGATGAGCGCCTCGGCGACCTCGCGAGAGCGGAGGTGCGTCGATGCGAGGTGGATCGATTTGGTGGCGCCGTTGATGCCTTCGACCAGCGCGTCGGCGACGGTGCTCGTCGGCGTGACGGAGAACGTCGTGTCCTTCGCCGTGAAGTTCGCGGACGTGAACAGCGCGCTCGTGTGCGCGGTGTCCGGAATCGCCGCGTCCTGGATGTTCGAGGTCGAGAGCTCGTAGAGGAAGTCCTTGCCCACGAAGTCTCGCGAGTGGGCCCACATCGTGTCGAAGTCGCGCTGGAAGCGGAGCACGAGCTCGGGTTGCTTCTGGAAGATGATGGTGTTCTCGTCGAACGTGCTCGCAGCGCTGGACGTCCAGTTCGCGCTGCCCGTGACGAGGTGCGCAGACTTCGCGAGCGAGAGGTCGTCGCGCGGTCCGTCCACGATCATGAACTTGTGGTGCATGATCTTGTTGATGTAGCGAACGTCGATGCCGTTCGCCTCGAGCTTGCCGCTCGTCGACGTGGCGAGCGATGCCGCGGGGAGACGGGCGTCCGTGCCGCCCTGGTCGTAGACGAAGCGGACCTTGACGCCGCGCGCGACCGCGCGAGCGAGCGCCTCTCCGATGGCGGCATCGCGATAGGAGTAGATCGCGATGTCGATGGTCTTCTTCGCGCCGTCGATCTCCTTGGCGAGGCGGACGAGGTGGCTCGCCTCGGCGGGAGCGGGCGAGAAGATGATGTCGCTGTGCTCGGTCAGATTCTGCTCGTCGCCAGTGACGCCGTCACCTGTCTCGGAGGTGCACGCGACGGCGCACGCCGCGGCCGCAGACAAGAGGAGGAGAGGCAGGGCTCGAGCCGAGGGGAGACGCATGCTGCGCGCCCTAAAAGCACATGTCGTACCGTCACCCACACATGTCTACGAGTCGTAAATAAGCCGGTTTCGGAGGCGCCGTCGCAGCGAGCGGGCTCTGCAGGGGGTGACCTGAGTCGTTCACGATCCAACAAGTGTCGAGCGGCATGGGCGACGTGTCCGTCCTCGGCGCAGCGCTTCGAGAGGACGTGATGAAGCCGCAGCTCGATCGCGCGGAGCTCGTCGCGTTCACCGCTCGCTTCGTCGCCGACGTCGCCGCGGGAACGCACGCGAAGAGCGGCTGGCCGGCGAACGCGTATCGCGTGTCGAAGATCGCCATGAACGCGTACGTGCGCATCCTGGGCCGCGAGCTCCTCGGCGACCCGCGCAAGATCCTGGTCAATGCGGCATGCCCAGGCTGGGTACGCACCGCGATGGGCGGCTCGAGCGCGCCGCGTTCACCCGAGGAGGGCGCGAAGACGCCGGCATGGCTCGCGCTCCTGCCCATCGGTGACGCGCGTAGCGGAGGGCTCTATCGCGACGAGCACGCGATCGATTGGTAGCTTCGGCGCGAGGTACCGCGATCGGCTACGTCGCGAACTGACGTTGCGTCCGTCCGCCGTCGCGCGTGCCTTCTCTTCGAAGGCCTTCACGTTCGCGCACGTCTTCTCGGCACGCGCCGCGCCATCGGGGCTGTGCCACACCGGCGCGAGGACGCTGTGGGAGCTTCATGAGGACCAGCCTACCGCCGATTGGTCTAGAGTCGTCCCTCGGAGCATGCGTCGTGACGACTGACAACTTGCGCGCCGAGTCGAGCGCGCGCGTCGGTCGGGTCCTCAACGAGAAGTGGACCCTCGAGAGGCTCATCGGCGTGGGCGGAATGGCGGCCGTCTACGGCGGACGGCATCGCAATGGCGCGAAGGCGGCGGTGAAGATTCTCCACGCCGAGCTCGGGAAGAACCCCGCCGTCCGCGAGCGGTTCTTGCGTGAGGGCTATGCCGCGAATCGCGTCGAGCATCGCGGCGCCGTCCAGGTCCTCGACGACGACATCGTGAAGGACGGACCCGACGACGGCGCGGCCTACCTCGTGATGGAGCTGCTCGAGGGTGAGTCTCTCGAGGACCGCGCGGCGCACGCACCGCCCATCAGCGAGCAGGAGTACCTCACCATCGCGAACGGCGTGCTCCAGGTGCTCGAGGCCGCGCACGAGCACGGCGTCGTGCATCGGGATCTGAAGCCGGACAACATCTTCCTCGCGCGCGACCCGGACGACGGGCGCTTGCGCGTGAAGGTGCTCGACTTCGGTCTGGCGCGCCTCACCGAATCGCACATCACGACGCAGCTCGGGCTCGCGCTCGGAACGCCTTCGTACATGTCTCCGGAGCAAGCGGCCGGGCGCAGCGAGGAGATCGACGGACGCACGGATCTGTTTGCGCTCGGCGCGACCGGCTTCCGTCTGCTCACGCTGCGACGGATCCACGAGGAGGAGAACATCGTCCGCCTCGTCGGAAAGATGGCGAACGATCCGGCGCCACCGATACGCACCGTCGCGCCGACGATCTCCGAGAAGGTGGCCGCCATCATCGATCGCGCCCTCGCGTTTCGCCGCGAGGACCGTTACCCGGACGCCGCAGCGATGCGCGCCGACGTGCAGGCCGCGCGCGACACGATCGAACCGGAATCGATGCGCATGGAAGCCGTCGAGGCGCTCACCGCGCTCACCGCTCCGACGGCGGCGGCGGATCCGCTCGCGCCTGCCGCCGCGGCGGAGTCGACGATCGCGCTGTCCGCAGGCGACCTACAGCCCGCCGATGCTGAAGAGGAGCCGGCCGCTCCCAGGATGCCGCCTCCGCTTCCGCCTTCGCCTCCGCCCTCACGCCGCCGTCGTTCGAGCATCCCGCTCGTCACGGTCGCCTTCTACGTCGTTCTCGCGCTCGCGTATCGATGCTGGCCGGGAGAGCCGAGCACGACCGAGGCCGCGGTCACGACGAGCGGAGCCACGTCGCTGACGGCACTCGTGCCGACGCCTCCGTCGGACGTACCGAGCGCGCTCCCCGGAGTCGCGACCGACACCGACGCGGACGCGGACGCGGCCACCGATGCGGCGAGCACGACGGACGCGCCCGACGAGTCCAGTGCCTCCGATGCCTTCGACGGAGGCGGCACGGAGAGCTCGACGTCGCCGGCCGCCATGTCCCAGCCGCATCCTTCGCTGCCGTCGCTGCCGTCGCTGCCGTCGCTGCCGTCGCTGCCGTCGCTGCCTCCGGCGCCTGCGGCGGCACCGGCGCCGAGCGTGCCGGCGAAGCGTCCTCCTCCTGCTCCTCACGCGCCAACGCTCGCGCCTCCAACCTCTCCTCCGAAGCGACCGTCGGGTAGCGCGCCTGCGCCTGCG
This sequence comes from Polyangiaceae bacterium, assembly GCA_043742085.1. Lineage (GTDB taxonomy): Bacteria > Myxococcota_A > Polyangia > Polyangiales > Polyangiaceae > Labilithrix. Next base: position 397 of record JAYTZB010000485.1, on the reverse strand, counting down.
CCTGCGCACAGCGTGCCGCGCAAGCCGCGCTGATCAGTCCGGTGCCGCGCTCGTCGGCGTCGGCGTCGGCGTCGGCGTCGGCGTCGGCGTCGGCATCGGCGCGGGGCTCGGTGCTGGCGCCGCGGGCTTCGGGGCCGGCTTGGCCGTGGTGCCGGGCCTGGCGGCCGCCGGCTTGGCCGAGGTCGCGCCCTTCGCGTGCGGATCTTTCGCATGCGGATCCTTCGCCGCGCCCGCGTCCTTCGAGGTGCCTGCGTCCTTCGAGGTGCCTGCGTCCTTCGACGCGCCCGCGTCGTTGCTCGCATCGCGTCCCGCGTCGAGGGCGCCGGCGTCCTTCGTGCTCGCGTCGGCGGTCGATGCATCCGACGTCGCAAGCGCAGAGGCGTCGTCGCTCGAGCCA
>JAYTZB010000484.1:0-2387 GCA_043742085.1 Polyangiaceae bacterium | reverse complement strand
GTGCGGGCAATGCGCGACGCGAGCACCACGGTCACCACGCGCAAGATCATCATCCCGCCGACCGCCGCTCCGCCCAGGTTCACGGAGAAATGCGCGAAGCCGAGATCGACCTTGGTCCAGCGGTCGACGTGCGCGTCCTCGGACGTGAACGCATACGAGGCGACGATGAACGCGGCGAACCCCCAGAGCTTCGTCACCTGGCGGAGCAGAGGCCGCGCGCCGTGACCCAGCAGCACCCACGCGATCGCGTGCAGGACCGCGACGCCCGCGGCGACGCGCGCGTCCTTGATCAGGAACACTGCGACCGCCACTACCGCGAGGTAGAGCACGCGGAAGCGCGGATCGACGGCGCGTGCGCTCATCACCCGATCCTAGACCCGTGAAAAAGTCCCGCTGCCTTCGCCGAGGGGAGTGGATTTGGCGAAGGCAGCGGGGAATCTGTGGAGCAGCGGCGTCAGGGTGCGCTCTGCTGGTCCTTGGTCTTGAGCGGAGGACACACGCTGCGAAGGACCTTCTGCTTCACCGGCGGAATCGACCGCAGGTACTTCACGATCGAATACACCTCGAAGTCCGTCATGTCGGCGAAGTGCTTCATCTGCGGGCACAGCTCGAGGTCGTCGTTGTCGATGCCGTTGCGGATGGCGCGCGCCAGGAGATCGTCGGTGTAGCCCTTCTTGGCGGGATCGAGGTTCGTGCCGTCCCCGATGCCGGTGTCCGGATCGGAGGTCAGGTTCGGGGGATAGAGCTCGACGCGCGTGTCGGTGGTGATCCCGGCGAGCGGCAGCGGCGTGACGGCGCCCGCCATGTTCATGCCGTGGCAGATCACGCACTTCCTCTTCACCACCGCCTCGCCACCCTTCGCGGCGGTCGCGGCTTCTCTGCTCATCGGATCCGGTGCTGCCGTCGCCGGCGTGCTGCTCGAGCCGCATGCCGGAACGCTCGCGAGAGCCAGCACGGCGGCCCCCACCACCATCAGAGTTCGTTGCCAGGTCATTCGTGAAGCTCTCCCTCGGAAACCGTTCCCCCCGGCTCCCTCATACAAGAATGCCTCGCCGGGCGGGTGCCAGGCGAGGCTTTCTCGCGCTCGCGCTAGTTGCAGCGCGCTTTCGGGGTCACTTCCCGCAGGTGCCGGCCTTCTGCTTGGTGATCGCGTCGTTGACGAAGTCCTGGATGGCGGTCTCCATCGTCGGCGTGATCTTGAACATCGGGTGGCTGTACGCGGGCGCCTTCTCGATGGTGTTCGTCGACTTCGTCATGAGGCCCGGGTTGTACATCGGCTCGCCGGTGGGCGTGGTCGACACGTACTGGCGGATGAACGCCGGGTTCAGCAGCTTGGTCTGCTCGAAGGTGTAGTCGGCCGGAAGGATGTTGTTGCCGATCGCGTTGACGAAGCCGGTGACGTCGTCGGACGAGTGGCAGGTGCTGCAAGGCTTGTTGTCACAGCCGGTGCAGTTGTTGGCGTTCTCGTTCAGGTTCTGCGGGTTGTTGCCGTTCTGACGGCGGATGGTGCGCAGGTCTCCGAGCTTGATGGCGTCGAACTTCGTCTTGTCGAAGCAGGTGCCGAACTTCTCGAGGACGTTGGTCTGGGTCTTCTGTCCGCCGTCGGCGGTCTCGAGCTGGATCCACTGGGCCCACGTCGACTTCTCCGCTGCCGTGAGCTCGGGAGCGCCGCCGTTGGAGTGAACGCCCTTGATGACGATGCGCGACTGCGCGATCGCGTACGCGTTCAGGTAGATGATGTCGTAGGTCTTCGCCGCGTCGGCCTTCGCCATCCAGCTCGGGTTGCCGATGCCGCCCGGCGTGTGACAGCCCGAGCACTTGGTCTCGAGAATGGGATCGACCGACTTGATGAAGAAGGCCTTGCCGGCCTTGCTCGCGGTGGGGAGCGTGCCCGGCGTCGTGCCGGTGCCGGTGCCCGCGCCGGTGCCGGTTCCGGCGCCCGTTCCCGTGCCGGTTCCGGTCCCGGTGCCGGTCCCGTTCGCCGCCGTCGGATCACCGGTGCCGTCACCGGTTCCGTTGCCGAGCGTGCTCGTGTCGGGAGAGCCGCACGCGGCGACCGCAGTAGCGGCAGCGAGCGCGATTCCGAGGAGGTAACGAGCGTTCATGATCAGACCTCTTCCTGCTTGCGACGGAGAGCAACGATGACGCCGGCCACTGCGAGGAGGATGAAGCCCGGTGCTCGCCCGCCGGTGCTGGACGACGAGGTGCTCGAGACCGAGCAACCGCCGCTGTCGCCGCCGAGCTGCGCGCGGCCCGAGCTGTCGCCCGTGCCGTCCGCCGTGGTCGGGTCGGTGCCGGCGAGGACGTTCGTGTCGCCCGTGCCGGTCGACGTCATGTCACCGCTCGGGTTCGTCGAGGGAGCGGTGGTGCGCGGCGCGGGGCCGGTC
>JAYTZB010000483.1:0-2309 GCA_043742085.1 Polyangiaceae bacterium | reverse complement strand
ACCGACGCGCAGGGCTTCTTCCTCTTGAACGCCGACGGCACGCCGAAGCTGGTCCTCAAGGACGGCAAGCCGCAGGTCAACCCCGACAACGTCGGCGGTAACACGAATCTGAAGCGCTATGTCGCGAACATCGAGACCATGCGCCAGCTGGTCGGAACGTTCGTGGTGCCGCTCGAGACTGCGCTCCCGACTCCGTGAAGAATACACGGATTGCGACGGCGGTGCTCCTGGCCGCCGTCGCTCTCTCCGTCGACGCTCGCGCGGCCGACCCCGACCCCGATCCGTGGCTCGGTCGCGACAAGGTCCTCCACTTCGGAGCGTCGGCGACGCTGGCCGGCGGCGGCTACGCGATCGGCGCGCCGCTCCTCGACTGCCGGGGGCACGCGCTCATCCTGGGCGGCAGCCTCGCCCTCGGCCTCGGGATCACGAAGGAGCTCCTGGACGCGACGGGCCTCGGCGATCCTTCGTGGAAGGACCTGACGTGGGACGCCATCGGCACGGTCTCCGGCCTCCTCTTCGCGTGGTCGATCGACCTCCTGGTCCAGGGCATCTCCGACGAGCACCCCCTCCTCATCGCCCCGCACGTCACCCGCGACACCGCCCGCCTCGAGTTGCTGCTCAGGTTCTGAGACCAGACCAGAGACCGCGGAGCCACGAAGATACGGAGACGAGAACGGAGATTTTGTGGTGCCTCGTGGAGGACTCGAACGACTTCGCGCAGACGCGGAGCTGTATCTTTCGTGGTCGCGCGCCGCTCGGGGTCGAGATCGGCAGCCAAATCTGCCCTCCCTCTCGCCTCCGTTCCTTCGTGGCTCCGCGGTCTCTTCTCTCGTCTCGCGCGGTCGCGTTCGGTCTCAGGCGAAGGTTTTCTGGACCATGTCGATGAGGACCGGCGCCGCTTCGAGCGCTCTGGATTCGTCGCCCTGGAGGACGTAGCGCATGGCTACCGCTTCCATGCCCGAGACCAGCGCGAAGACACGGAGCTCGACCTGGCCATCCGCGGGGAGCTTGCCGCGCCCGCCGTGGTCGAAGCTGCTGAGGACGCCCTCGAGCACCAGCTTCGCGAAGCGCGCCATCATCTGCTCGTGCGCCGCCTCGAACTCGGGGCCCGCCGAGCGCACCACGCGGAACATCACGCGCGCCATGTGCGGGAACATCGCGATGCCGCCGAGGAATGCGGTGATCCCCATGGTCAGCTTCTCGGGCGGCGAGCTCTGCGCGTGCACCGAGTTCTCGACGGCGCGAAACGAGACCTTCGACACCTTCTGGTGGAGCACCATCAAGCACTCCTTCAGATCGTCGAAGTGCTCGTAGAACGTGCGACGGCTCATGCCCGCGCGATTCACGATCGCCTCGACGGTGGCATCGGCCCAGCCCATCTCGGCGAAGACGTGACCGGCGGCATCGAGGAGCCGGCGCATCTGGTCCTTCTGGCGATCGTCCGACGAGCGCGTGCGGTCGTACTTTCCGCGGCCCGGGGCGCGCTGCGACTCGGGGATCTCGCTCTGCGAGTCCGGCGGCGCGTCCGAGGTGGCCGGGGTGGCCGGTCGCGCGGCACGCTCGCCGCGTCGCGAGGTCGGAGCCGTTCGCTTCGCCGATTCCCTCGCCATACCCACGAGTAGAGCGCAGCTACAGGCTCGTAGCCATCGGTGTTTTCATGCTCCGCTTCACGCGAGCAGCGCGCTGATCTCCGTGCGGATGCCTCGCGGATGAAGAACATCGGGTCGCGGGTTCTTCCCACGGCGCGTATCGCACCCGAGCACGGCGGCCTTCATGGCCTCGGGGATGGAGTCCGCGCCCCAGCGCGCGCCGACCAGGCCGCCGACGATGCACGCGTTGGTGTCGGTGTCCCCTCCGCCGGCAAGCGTCTCCCGGAGCGCGTCGACGTAGCTGGTGCCGAGATGCAGGTGCCGGAATGCGTGCGTGAAGGCGATGCGCACGAAGCCGTCCTGCGGCGTGTACGCGACGCTCGTCCCGGCGAGCGCTTCGTCGAGCCATCCGCGCACCTCGTCATCGGCGTGGGCGCGCGCCCAGGTCGTCGCGCTGTCGAGAGCGCGTCTCGCATCGCCCGGCGCACGAACGAGCGAGGCGATGGCGAGCACGTACGCGACGGCGGCATCGACGCACGCCGCATTGGGATGCGAGAGCCGCGCGTCGTCCTGCACCGCGCTGATGAGCCGCGCGTCGTCGCGGACGGCGCCCCACACGCCCAGCGGCGTCGCGCGCATCAGGCTGCCATTCGCCTTCGACGCCACGCATCGCTCGCGTGCCGCCTCGGTCATCGCCACGTCGATGCCTGCCTCGCGCGC
>JAYTZB010000482.1:0-2330 GCA_043742085.1 Polyangiaceae bacterium | reverse complement strand
CTGCGTGGCCGGACGGGATGCGTGCTCGACCCGATTGCGGCGATCATGGCGCGTGTCGACCTCGAAGCGCGTGGGCAGGTCACCCTCGCGTTCGTCACTGCCGTCGCACGATCGCGAGACGCGGCGCTCGGACTCGCGCGGCGCCACGGATCGCTCCACGTCGTTCGCTGGGCCGTTCGCGACGCCGAGCAGGAGGCCATACGTCGTGTGGAAAGAGCCGCGCTCGATCCGGGACTCTTGCCCACGGCGCAGCAGGTCCTGTCCGCGTTGCTCCACTCCGAGCGGCGACTGCGGGCCCCCGCCGATGTTCTGGTGAGCGCTCGCCCCTGCAAGAGTCGGCTCTGGGGCCACGGCATTTCGGGCGACGATCCGATCCTCCTCGTGCGTACGGGACCCAGCGCCGATGAACGCGCCGTGCGCGAGGCACTGGGCATCCAGCGCTATCTTCGTGCGTGCCACGTGCGCTTCGACCTCGTGCTGCTCGACGAGAGTCCGTCGGGCTACCTCGGCGACGGAGCGGGAGCGCTCCGACGCCTGATTTCCGAGATGGGAGTCGAGGACTGGATCCACCGGCGAGGTGGCATCTACATCCTCGCGAGCGATCAGCTCGACGACGACGCGCGAAAGCGTCTCGAGGGCGCCGCGCGCGTCTGGTTCGACGCGCGCAAGGGGTCCCTCGACGAGCAACTCGGGTCGCGTTCGTCGCGCCCGCCGCCGCTGCCGCCGCTCGAGCCGACGCTGGCGGTACGCGAGCCCGTCAGCGGCGATCTGCCACCGTGTCCGCCGCTCCTCTTCGAGAACGGTTTTGGCGGCTTCACGGAGGATGGACGCGAGTACGTAGTCCGGCTCGAAGGAGCCACCAACCCGAAGGAAACCTCCAGCCCCATCCCGCCGATGCCCTGGTGCAATGTCCTTGCGAACCCGGTGTTCGGCTGCCTCGTCAGTGAGTCGGCGCTCGGCTCGACGTGGTCGCTCAACGCCGGAGAGAACAGACTGACGCCGTGGCGAAATGATCCCCTGACGGACGTGCCCTCCGAAGTTCTGTATCTACGCGACGAAGAGACCGCGGCCGTCTGGTCGCCGACGCCGCTCCCTGCGGGCCGGCGCGCGAACACCCGCGTGAGGCACGGCGCGGGCTACACGATTTACGAGACCGAGAGCCACGGGCTCTCGCAAGAGCTGACCGTGTTCGTGCCGCCGGACGCTCCCGTGAAGATCGCTCGGCTTCGCTTGAAGAACCGCCGCGCTCGCCATCGCCGCTTGACGGCCACGTACTACGCCGAGTGGGTGCTCGGCACGCGGCGCGAGGAACAATACCCGTACGTCCGCTGCGAGCACGACGCGACGCTGGGATGTCTCTTCGCCGAGAGCTCGTGGGAGGCCGAGTTCGCCGGCCGAGTGGCGTTCCTCGCGGCCGAGCGAAAGCCGCACGGATTCACATGCGACCGAAGCGAGTTTCTCGGGCGCGGCGACTACGCATCACCGGACGCACTCGGACGCTGCGGGCTCTCTGGCAACGCGGAGCCCGGCATCGATCCGTGCGCCGCGCTCCAGGTCCACCTCGAGCTCGGTCCCGGCGAATCGCTCGAGACTCACTTCGTTCTCGGCCAAGCGGAGAGCCGCGAGGCGGCGGCCCTCCTGGTAGAGCGCTTCCGCAACCCCGAGGCCATCCGTTCGGCGCGCTCTGCGCTCGAGGCGTATTGGGACGACCTCCTCGGCGCGGTCCGAGTGTCCACGCCGGAGCCCGCGATGGATCTGATGCTGAACCGGTGGCTTCTCTACCAGACGGTGTCGTCGCGACTCTTCGGGCGGACGGGCTTTTACCAATCGAGCGGCGCGTTCGGCTACCGCGACCAGCTGCAGGACGTGATGGCCCTCCTGCACGCGGCGCCCCAGATCGCGCGGGCGCATGTGCTCGAGGCTGCCTCGCACCAGTTCGAGCAAGGAGACGTCTTGCACTGGTGGCATCCGCCGTCAGGCCGGGGCGTCCGCACGCGCTGCTCGGATGACATGCTGTGGTTGCCGTTCGTGGCCAGCCATTACGCGCTCACGACGGGGGACTTCGCCGTCATGTCGGAGCGCGTGACTTACCTGACCGGTGGTCCGCTCCGCCGCGAGGAACACGATCGCTATGGGCAGTATCAGACCGGCTCCGAAGGCACGTTGCTCGAACATTGCCGCCGCGCCCTCGAGCACGGCTTGACGGCTGGACCGCACGGTCTGCCCCTCATGAAGGACGGAGACTGGAACGACGGCATGAACCGCGTCGGAGCAAAGGGGCAAGGGGAGAGCATCTGGCTTGGCTGGTTCATCCTAGCGACCGCCCATCG
>JAYTZB010000481.1:0-7883 GCA_043742085.1 Polyangiaceae bacterium | reverse complement strand
AGCGTGTTCACGCCGAGGTCGTTGAAGTAGTTGGCGTTGATCTTCTGCGTGACGCCGGCCCAGTCACCGCCCTTGTAGTTGGCGATGTTGCCGTTCTCGGTCGAGACGCCCGGGACGTTGCAGTTGTTCGCCGGGTTACCGTCGAAGAAACGGTCCACGAACACGAAGTAGATCACCGAGTCGCGCCAGTCGAAGACGCCGGTGGGCAGCGCGCCCTCTTCCTCGCAGACGGCGGGATCGCAGGTCTTGGCGGGCAGCGTGTTGTTCGTGTTGTTCTGGTCGTCGGTGATCTTCGGCTGCGCGTTGTCGATGGTCCACGTCGTGCCGTTGACGAAGAACTTGAATTGGATGGCCTTCGCGAACGGGACGTTGATGTCGACCGTCCAGACAGCGCCCTTCTTCGTCATGGGCTTGCCGGTGACCCACGTGTCGGGGCCGCCGAAGTCGCCACGCAGCTCGACCGACGTCTCGCCGTTGAAGGGATAGGTGACGGTGGACGCGCAGCGCTTCAGCGTGTCGGGACAGACGAACGGCGTCACCGACGCCGGGCTGCCGTAGCCGTAGCCGTCTCCGCCCCCGAGACCTGGGTTGAAGATCGCCGCGTTGGGCGGCTGACCGAAGTCCTTGTTGTTCGTCGCGTCGCTGCCGCACGCCGGCAGCGCCGACGCGATGAGGAGCCCCGCTCCGAGAGCAAGGCCGCTCGCGATGTACCTACTGAGGATCATGAAGCTCCGGCGACGAGACGGCAGGGTGAGTCGTGGCGACTCAAGGTGGCGCAGATTGGCTGACGTGCCAGGTTTGTCAACTCATGCCTGAGTCACGACGGCGTCTCCAGGCCGGCGGCGAAGGGTCAAGCTGATTCTCGCCACATTCTCGTCGCATTGACGGGATGGCGTAACCTCCCGCACGATCCCATGGTGGAGGAGTCCGCACCGTCCAGCCCGCCGTCGTCCTCTGGCTCCTCCGGCTCCGGTCGCGCGCTGTCGATCCTTCGCTGGGTGGCCTTCGCGGCGTGCGTCGCGCTCTTCGTCCACGCGCTCGCGAAGTCCGACCTCGCCGCAGCGTGGGGCCGGATCGAGGCCATCGGGCCGCTGGCCTTGCTCGCGGTGGTGCCGTTCCCGTTCGCCCTCGCGATGGACGCCTGGGCGTGGAAGGGCCTGCTCGGCGCGCTCGATCGCAAGGCATCGTGGTGGACGCTCTTCGTCATCCGCATCGGCACCGAGGCGGTCACCAACAGCGCGCCCGCCGGGGCCATGTGGGCCGACGCCATCTCCCCGCTGCTCGTCGCGAAGCGCGCGGGGATCCCGGCGGTCGACGTCTTCGCGGCGTCGACCGCAAAGCGCTGGACGGTGGTGCGGATGCACGGCGGTTACGTGGCGGTGTGCGCGGGGCTCGGCGCGGCATCGATCCTCCATGCCTCGCGCGTGCTCATGAAGAGCGACGTGCTCCTCGTCTCGGTGTTCGCAGCGGCGGCGGGCCTCGTGCTGCTGTCGATCGCCATCGAGGCACTCGCGGCACGCGGGCAGATCGCCGGACGCATCTCGGGGACGCTCGGCAACGCGCGCTTCCAGCGCGTGAAGACGTGGGTCGAGGCGCGGCGCCACCACTTCGCGCGCGCCGACGTGCAGCTCGCGCGCCTCTCCAAGGACAAGCGCGCGGGCGCTGCCGCAGCGTGGCGCATGCTCGGTTTGTGGATCATCGAAGGCCTCGAGAGCTACGTCATCCTGCGGTTGCTCGGCGCGCCGCTCGGCGTGATCGAGGTGCTCTCGTTCGATGCTGCGCTCTCGGTCGTGCGCTCCACGGCGATGTTCGCGCCCGGCGGCATCGGCGTGCAGGATGTCGGTTATCTGGCTGTTTTACAGGCCTACGGTGTGCCCGACGCCGCGGCGCTCGGCCCCGCGTTCGTCGTGCTGAAGCGGCTCAAGGAGGCGTTCTGGATCGCCATCGGCTTCGTGATCCTCGCTCGCTCCGGACCACGCGCCGTCATGCGGGCGGCCGAGGACGAAGCGCTCGTCGATCAGTCGGTGCCGCAGGAGCCGCCCGCCGCCACGTAGACGTGCACGCCGAACGTGTCCGCGGGGAGCGTGAGCACGCCGCTCGTCGTATCGACCTTCGTGCCGGTCACCACGTCCACGAACGCAGCCGGAGCACCGGGCGGCAGCTTGACGTCCGCGGTGAGCGCCGGCCGGCGCGAGAGCGCGACGACCACGGCACCCGCGACGTCGCCCGCGATCTCGCGGGCGAACACGAAGCGCTCGGCGTCGGCGACGAGCGTGCGGAGCGCGCCGCGACGGAGCGCATCCGAACAGGCGCGTGCGCGACCTACCTTGCGCACGACGTTGCGTGTCTCGATCTGCGACGGCATGAGCGCCGCCTCGGCGGGCATGACGCGTCGCGAGTCGGGGTCGTTCTTGCCGGCGAGACCGAGCTCGTCGCCGTAGTAGACGACCGGCGCGCCGGGGAGCGTGAGCACCGTGGCGAGCGCGACGCGCTGCTTCGCATACACGATGGGGTCGAGCGGCTGCGGGGCAGGCGTCCACGCGTCGCCGCCATCCGAGCCGGCGCTCACCGAGGCGAAGCGCGCGACGTCGTGGTTGCCGATGATCATGCCCATCACGGCGCCGGAGCCGTCCCAGGCCAGCTCACCGGCGCGGAAGCTGGTGTCGATGTCGCCCATCGGCGCGCTCTCGGCGGCGAGCGTCTCGCGCAGCGTCCACATGAGCGGGAAATGGAAGCTCCCGTCGAGGCCGAACGGCCCCAGGTCGTAGCGGAGGTTCTGGTAGGCGCCCGGTCCGGTGAAGTTCTCGCCGAGGATGTACGGGACGTTGCCCGGGTGCTCGTAGCGGGCGCGGACACCGTGCGCGATACGCCGGGTCGCAGCGCGCGGCATCATCGGTACGGCGTCGATGCGGAGGCCATCGGCGCCCCAGCGATCGAACCACCACATCACCTCGCTGGTCCCGGCGCGCGCGGCGTCGATGTTCGTCCAGTCGAGATCGGGAAGGTACGGCGCGAACCAGCACGTCTTGATGTGGGTGGCCCAGTCGCACGTGCCCTGTCCGCAGATGCACGTCTTGTCCTGGTTGAACCAGTCCGGGTGCTCCTTCACCCACGGGTGCTGCTCGTGGACGTGATTCGGTACGACGTCGAACAGGACGCGGATGCCGCGATCGTGTGCAGACTGCATGAAACGATCGAGCTCGGCCTCGCTCGCCACGCGGGCATCGAGCTCGCGCGACGCGATCGGCCAGTAGCCGTGGTAGCCGGTGTACTGGTGGCCGTCGGAGCCTTCGAACTCGCCGTCGGGGTTCTTGTAGAGCGGTGAGAGCCACAGCGTGTTGACGCCGAGCGCCTCGATCTCGCCGGCCTCGAGCGCGTTCCGCAGGCCGGCGAGCGTGCCGCCGGCGCGGTCGGAGGGCTTGTTCGGCGGGGTGAGCGGCCCCTGATCGCCGCGGAAGCGATCGAGCACCACCTGGTAGACGATGGCGTCGCGCGGATCCCACGGATGCGGCTCGACCCAGACGGTGGCGATGGTCTCTTCGGTGGCGCTGCCACGCGTGTCCTTGGCGCGGATGGAGAACGTGTACTTTCCACGCTTCAGGCCCGAGGCCTCGAAGCGGATCGCGCCGGTCCTCGGATCGACCGACGCGACGGGCAGAACGAGGCCCTCGCGCGTCGTCGCGACGATGGCGGCCGGATCGACGGCGGCGCCCGCGCGACCGGCGAGGAACGACGCACGCACCACGGCATGACCGTCGGCGGTGGCCTCGGCGCCGTCGACCTTCAGCGCCGGGAGCTCGCAGTCGGTAACCACCCCGAGCGCCACCTCGTGGCCGTCGTGGAACGCGGTCATCGGCACCTGGTTGTCGGCGAGCCACACGCCGTCCTCGACGATCGCGTACGCGTGCTCTCCGACGGGCGCATCGATGGCGGCCACCGTCCAGCCGTCGTCGCGAAGATCCGGTGACACCCCCGGCCGCTTCCAGCCGTTCCAGTCGCCGACGATCTCCACGTGAGCCTCACGCGTCGCCGGCTTGTGCCAGACCTGGAGACCGCACAGCCGAGCAGACGCCGCGGCCGTGGGCGGATCGGACGAACATCCTGCGCCGAACGCAGGAAGCGCAGCAGCCCCTCCGGCTCCTGCCCCGACCGCAAGCGCGACCGCAAAGCCGCGCAGCTTCGCCACGTCGGCGAAGGGCTTCGCGCCTCGGCAGGGCCGTTCCGTCACGCACGAGGTCTAGCCTCCGCTGAGGGGCCCCGCAAACGGGATCAGGTCTCCGGCTCGGTCGGATCCATGGGCGTAGGCACAGGGTCGTGCGGAACAGGCCCCGCGGGGAGATGCGAGGGGGCGGGATCGGGCGAAGGCTCGCCGGGGATCGGACCCGGCAGCGGGTTGAACGGCTGGATGGACGGGCTCATACCCTCCTGGAAGCACCCGCCATGCCGGCTGCTGCCCGCGAGGCCGTCGCCATTTCTATTGCGCACAATTGAATTGTGAGCAATGTTTGTGACCATGACGGACGACGCGTTCCGGCTCGATCGCCAGCTCTGCTTCGCGCTGCACGCGACGTCGCGGGCGATCACGCAGGCCTACGCGCCGCTCCTCGCTCCTCTCGGGGTCACCTACCCGCAGTACCTCGTCCTTCTGCTGCTCTGGGAAGAGGACGAGCTCACGGTGAGCGGCCTCGGCGAGCGGCTCTTCCTCGACTCCGGCACCCTCACGCCGCTCCTCAAGCGGCTCGAGGCGCTCGGCATCGTCGCGCGCCAGCGCGATGCCGACGACGAGCGCCTGGTGCGGGTCTCGCTGACCGCCGCAGGCAAGCGGCTCCGTCGCAAGGCCGAGGGAATCGCCACCGGCGTGGCGTGTGCCATCGGTGTCGACGACGACGAGATCGCTGCGCTGCGCGAGCCACTTCGAAAGATCCTTCTGCGCTTTCACGAGACCAACCCATCCAAAGCGGCGACGAGGCCACGTCCTCGCGCCAAGAAACAGGCATCCCGATGAACACTCTCTACACGGCACAGGCGAAATCCTTCGGCGGCGGACGCGGCGGCTCGGTGAAGAGCGTGGACACGCGGCTCGATCTCGCCCTCTCGGTTCCCAAGGGCCTTGGCGGCGACGACGGACCGGGGACGAACCCCGAGCAGCTCTTCGCGGCCGGCTATGCGGCTTGCTTCGCGGGCGCTCTCGGCGTCGTCGCACGTAGCCAGAAGAAGAACCCGGGCACGTTCACCATCGACGCCAAGGTCACGCTGGGCAAGGAGGGCGAGGCGTTCAAGCTGGAGGTGACGCTCGGCGGCCACTTCCCCGATCTCCCGCGCGCGGAAGCGCAGGAGCTCCTCGAGGCCGCGCACGTGATCTGCCCCTATTCCGTCGCCACGCGCGGCAACGTCGCCGTCACCCTGGAGGTGGTGTGATGGCAAGGCTGACCGTAGGTACCGAGAACAAGAGCCCCATCGAGCTCCACTACGACGACCACGGGAAAGGAAAGCCGGTGGTGCTCATTCACGGTTGGCCGCTGAGCAGTCGGTCGTGGGAGGCGCAGGTCCCTGCGCTCATCGACGGCGGCTTCCGCGTCGTCACCTACGACCGCCGCGGCTTCGGCCAGTCCTCCCAGCCGTGGGAGGGCTATGACTACGAAACGTTCGCCGCCGACCTCGACGCGCTGATGAAGCATCTCGATCTCAGGGATGCGACGCTGGTCGGATTTTCGATGGGCGGAGGCGAGGTGGTTCGCTACATCGGTCGTTTCGGCACCGAGCGCGTGTCGAAGGCCGTGCTCGCGTCGGCGGTTCCGCCGTACCTCTTCAAGTCGGCCGACAATCCCGACGGCGCGCTCGACGACAAGGCCATCGCCGGGTTCGAGGCCGGCGTCAGGGGCGATCGAATGGCGTTTCTCGAGCAATTCAGCAAGGGCTTCTTCAGCGCCGGCGGCGAGCTGAAGGTGAGCGAGGAGCAGCGTCAGTACGCGCGCGACATGGCGGCGTTCGCCTCGCCGAAGGGCACGCTCGACTGCATCAAGGCCTTCGCCCGGACGGACCTTCGCGGCGACCTGAAGAAGATGGCCGTGCCCACGCTGGTCATCCACGGAGACTCCGACGCGATCGTCCCCTTCGAGCACAGCGGAAAGCGCTCGGCCGCAGCGATCCCCGGCGCGAAGCTGGTCGTCATCAAGGGAGGGCCGCACGGGATCAACGCCTCCCACGCCGACGAGTTCAACAAGGCGCTTCTCGCCTTCCTTGCCACCTGACGCGCGCGGCTACTTTGCCTTCCACGTCGCGAGGCGCAGCGCGCGCGGAAGGACGCGATCACTCCCGATGCTCTTGTCGTCGGTCGTCCAGAGGCGAAGCCGCGCCGCCTGGAGACCCGCCTGCACGATGGCGCGACGCTGCGTGACCGCCTTCGACTCGCTGGTGGCGTCCTTGGGCAATGGCGCGAGCGCAGCGCCCGCGAGCACGCCGGCATCGCGACCGAGCGCGGTCCAGTAGCTGGGGCGAACACCGAAGCGATCGATGAAGTTGCGCACGTCCTCCTCGTGCGCCTCCTCGGGTCGCGTCGCCAGGATGGGCACGAGGCCGGCCGATGCGCTGAGCACCACGATGCCGCGCGGAACGTCGGCAGGCGTGACGCCCGCCTCGAGCGTGACCGCGATCACCCGATCGCTGCGATCTGCGGACGGCTTCGCCGCGAGCAGCCCCCTCACGTCGCGCAGCACGTCACGTGCACACTGCGATGGCCCCGAGACGAGCCACCCCTGCGCGCCCGATGCGAGCCACGCGTTCACCGGGAAGCGCGGCTTGCCCGCCTCGGCGAGCGGCACGTCGCAGCGCGTCGGCGGCAAGAGGACCAGACCGTTGGCCTCGGCGGCGCGCCCCGCCGCTTCGTCCTCCGAGGTATCGATCACGAAAGCCGCTGTTTTCACGTGGTGGCGTACGAGGGCCTCGCCGAGCATCGCCACCTCGCGCTCGGTGCGTTCGCCGATCACGAAGGCCGTCGTCTTCGGCATCCGCGACGCGCTGGGGGCGGCCAGCAGCAGGACCGGCACGCCGCTCTGCTCGCTCCACAGGCTCGCGCGGTCCGCGCTCATGCGATCGAAGCCCGCGAGGATCACGGACGCACCTTCGCCCGCGAGCTCGTCCATCGCTGCGCGCGTCGCGGCGTCGTCGAGCCCGTCCTCGCGCGTGACGAGGCGCACGCCCTCGGTCACGCCGGCACGACGCGGGAGATCGAGCGCCCACGAGACGCCGCGGACCACGTCCGCGGCCTCGTCGCGTAGCTCGCTCGTACGCGTCGGGAGGAGCAGCCCCACCGACTTGCCCGACACGACGGTGAGACCACGCCGGCTTGCGGCGAGCTCGCCGAGCTCGACGCCTGCGTCACCACCGGTGGCGACGGCGCTCGCGCCGCTCACGTCGAGGAGCCACCGCGCGAGCGCAGCGTCGTTGGTCTCGACGGCGATGCGCGAGAGACGCGCGGCCACGAGCTTCTGCGTGTCGGTCGTGTACCCCGAGGCAACTCCACGCGAGCGCATCGTGCGGTAGGTCTGCTCGAGCACGTTGCGCGGCAGGGTCTCGAGGATCTGGGCGATCTTGGTGCGCACGCGATCGCGGTCGTCCTCGCCGACGCCGCGCAGCCACGCATCGAGGTAAGCGAGCGCTTCGTAGTCGTCGTGCGCGGCGATCGCGGTGAGAGCGAGCTCCTCGAGGAAGACCTCACGGTCCGCGTCGTCGACCACCTTGCCGACGAGCGGCCGCAGGATGTCGAGGGCCGACTGCGGCGCGCCGTGGAGGCGCAGGCTGCGCGCGCGAGCGACGGTCGCGAGATCGCGCGTCGCGCCTTCCTTGAGATCGGCGAGCGAAGTGAGGACGCCGTCGCCCTCGAG